>JAKEHX010000356.1 GCA_022614795.1 Planctomycetaceae bacterium
CGTTTCTCGACGTGATTGGAGTGCCCGTCCCAATTGAACGCCGCGAGGAAGTGGCATTTTACGCCGCCCAACGTCTGCGCAACGATTATCCGGAGCGCAATGAAGCTTGGGTTCGCCGTGTATGGCAAGACGGTGAAATTGCGAGGATCATCGAGATCATTCGTGACGAAATCCGCCAAACTCTATCCCATCGTCCGGTCGCGATTCCCTTGTTTCGCTTTGGTACAGGCACTAAGGCTGCCCAATCGAACGGTTTCACTCCGTGGGTTCTGTTCCGCAATCGCGCGACGGTGCCAAGAACCTCCGGGATATATTTAATCGCCCAATTCGACTCGTCCATCCCCGAAATTGTGGACCCGCTGGCCTTCGAAGTGATTGACATTGGGATGGCGGGCAGCCAAAAAATCGATCAAAGGCTCCACGGATTTGAGCAGGTCGCATTGACCGGTTGGGGCGGAAAGAGTTCGGGATGGACGTACCACACGGAGTTTGTCAAAGACTACGATCAACTCGTCAACTTCACTGGCTTGTACGCCTCGTGGATTGAATTACCAGATTGGGACGTACGAGAAATCGCTTCACATGAAAACTGGTTTCTCGTTGAGTTCATGGGTAAGTGGGATCGGCGACCACGAATCAACAAGCAGCCTCTCAAGGCGGTGGCGGCTGATTTCCGCCCACGCATTTGATCTAATCTGAATCCGAGCGAGGTGCCTATGCGACTTTACCTCAATGTCGTTTTGTTGTGCCTGTCGTGCTCGCCCGTGTGTAGCGCGGCTGAGCCCACGCTCGCTGAATTGCTCGTTGGCGGCGAATGGGATGAAGAGTATATCACCAGCACGAATCGCTCGACGCGAGGAAAGTGGCACTACGTTTTCAGCGAGGGCGGCTCATTTGTCGCATCTCGAGACGATTGGACGGTTGACAAGCTGGACAGGAAGAATCTAGTCACTTCCGAATACAAGGGAAAATGGACCGTCGAAACGCGCAGATTGTCTCGTCAGGAGCTAAAGGCAAGTGGTGTCAAATCGCCGAAGCCAATCCCTGTGCTGACGATCAGATTTGAAAACAACAAGGCACAGCATCCGTTTGAAGGCCTCGGTCTCGACCCAAATGGAACTTTCGTTGCGGTGGGGAACTCCGCCGCGTCAACGAAGTCGCGCATTGTTTTCATTACGATCACTTGCACTGACCTCGTTTTCTACAGCCACCGCAACGAGTTTCCGGAGCGGCCCCTAATTCTCATTCATCCATGATTGGCTCGGCGGGTGCCACTGCTGGCTTGCCCAGCAGTGCGGTTGGGCGAGTTGAGTTGGACCTGCACCGTGCTCGCGCGGGCGAAATGAGTGACGATCCTGCGGCCCAACGGCCGACTTGCGGCAGCCCAGGCCGGATAGGGGATACGGGGATAAGTCCAAATATGAAGAGGTGCGATGGCCCGAGGGCCGGAAGGGAATAGCCGCGACCGTGAGGTCGTGGATGGACCGCCGAAAAAGAGTCGGTTCGCAGGTGCGGAGCGCCGGCACATTCGCGGTAGGCCAATCCATGACGGGCGGCAAGGCCGGTCCGTGACGGTTTCCGCTCATTGTGGTGCTCGCCAATTGGCACTACGATGAGGCACCGAGCGACCGAGGCCGCGGGAACACTCTGTTTCAGGCGGCGGCTTGGCAACACTTAGAGGACGAGAATTCAATGCCAGAAGGCACCATCAAGAAGCTCATGGACAAGGGTTTTGGGTTTATCAGCACGGGCGAGCCCAAAGACCTGTTCTTCCACTCGAAGAACCTGGAAGGCGTGACATTCGAGGAGCTGCGGGAAGGGCAGAAAGTGTCGTTCACCAAAGGACAGGGACCCAAGGGTCCGCAGGCCGAGAATGTGAAGCCTGTCTAGCGTGCAGCCGGCAATTGCCGCGCCGGGGTGCCACTGCTGGCTTGCCCAGCAGTGCGGTTGGGCGCTTTTGAGTTGGCCCGGCACGAGTGCTTGCGCTGGCGGAATGAGTGACGAACCTGCGGCCCAACGGGCCGACCTGCGACAGCCCAGGCCGCAGGCCTGGGAAATGGACGCAAACGGCAACACCGTTGATCACATCAGCCCCAACGGGGCGCGCTGATGGCTGGGAACGCGGGGCCGCCAGCGTCGCCCTTTCAGGGCTGGTGATTATTGGGGTGTCGCATCACCCAGGGCGACGCTGCGCTTGCCCTGGGCTATCGCAGGTTGCCGCGGTGCGGCACATGGAGCGGACGCCGGCCAGTAATGTGTCGTCCAACTGCGAATCACGCGAATTCAAGCACGACGGGGCGCGGATGGGGCAGGTACCGCCGGCCATGGTCCTTAGCCCAAGCGACGAGTAGCGGTGAAATTAACCGGGAATGTCCAGGCACCGCATCGATGTTGCGGGCCGAAATCTGCTCCTTGGCGACCTGAGGATCGATGCCGCAAGCGACGAGGTACAGCCACAAGACCGTGGGCGAGCGATTGCAACCGGCAATGCAATGCAGATAGACGCGACTGCCGGCGGTCGTCGCCATGCGATGCAGCGTGTCGAGGCAGGCCAGGGCGACCGGCTCGGTGATCGGCTGCAAGTCGTCGATGGCGAGCGAGCACAGCTCGAAAAACGGGCCATCAGCAACCGTAAGGACGTGCGGGGCCTCGCAAACATTCAGAACGTGCGTGATCCCGGCGGCACGCAGCTCGGGCAAGCGATGCGGAACCGCGAATCGGCCTTGCCAGATGACGCGGGTGATTTGAAACATCACGGCATTACTTCAAGGATGCAGTTGAGGGCGAATCGGCAGATAGTGCAGAGGGAGATTCAATCTGCATCACCGGCTTGGACTGGCTGGAGGAGCATTTGCCGCAACCTGTGCCGCAACCGGCGGACGAGCGGCCGACGAGCGATTTCCAAACCGCGCGGGCGACGTACAGAGCAGCAGCCAGACAGATGGCGGCGACCGCGATGTCTTGCCAGCCGAGAGTCATGAGCCGATCCACATGCCGACTTGATAGGTCACGAGGGCCGCGACGTAGGCCAGCGTGGTCATATAGACGAAGGTCAGCGCCGGCCAGCGCCATGTGCCCGTTTCGCGCCGCATGACCGCGAGGGTCGAGGCGCATTGGGCACATAAGGCGAAGAATACCATGATCGAGAGGGCGACTGGAACGTTGAAGACGGGCCGATCGGTGCCGGCCCAGGTGGCCGCCCGCAGCGTGTCCTGCAGCGCGTCCGAGCCTTCATCCTGGCCCTCGCCCAGGTTGTAGATGACGCCAAGCGTGGCCACGACGACCTCGCGGGCCGGGAACGACGCGATCGCCGCACAGCCGATCCGCCAATCCCAGCCGAGCGGCCGGACGGCGGGCTCGATGGCCTTGCCCATGCGGCCGAGGTAACTGTTTTCGAGATGGGCCGCCGCGATGTGGTTGTCGATCGCGGCAAGCTGGACGGCTGCCGGCAAGGAGTCGCGGTCGGCGGCTGGCGTGGCGTCGAGCTGCTGTTGGAGTTCGGCTTGGCGGACGAGGAGCGCGGCATCGATCCGCGTGGCATCGCGCGGGTAATACGCTAACGCCCAGACGAGGATCGAAACGGCCAGGATCAGCGTGCCGGCTCGATAGACGAAGGCCCAGCCTTGCTCGAACATGCGGTGCAGAACGACGCCCAGGCCGGGCAGCTTGTAGCTGGGGAGTTCCATGACAAACGGCGGCGTTGGCCCGCGGAAGAGCGTCTTCTTGAAGACCCACGCGGCCGCCACGCCGGCGACGATCGTGAGGGCGTACATCGCGAAGAGGGTCAAAGCATGCAGCCAGGGAACCGCGAACCAGCCGCTGCCGATCGTCAGGTTGGGAATGAACGCGGCGATCAGGAGCGTATAGACCGGCAGGCGGGCCGAGCAGCTCATGAGCGGCGCGACGAGAATCGTGACCAGCCGATCGCGCCGGTTTTCGATGACGCGGGTCGCCATGATCGCGGGAACGGCGCAAGCAAACGACGAAAGGAGCGGAATGAAGGACTTGCCCGAGAGGCCGATCCGCGACATGAGCTTGTCCATCAAATACGCGGCCCGGGCCATGTAGCCGCAGTCTTCGAGGACGGCGATGAAGAAGAAGAGCGTGAAGATTTGTGGGAGAAAGACCACCACGCCGCCGACCCCGCCAACAATGCCCGTGATGAGCAGCGAGCGGAGAGCGCCCTCAGGCACCACGCGGACGACGCCGGCGGAGGCCAGCTCCATCAGCCAGTCGATCGTCGCGCTGGCCCGCGTGATGTCGGGGACGTAATAGACGGCGAGAAACAAAAGCAGCATGACGCACAAAAAGACGAGCGCGCCCCACACGCGGTGTGTGAGCACGCGGTCGATCCGATCGGTGAGCGTCGCCTTCCGCTGGGCGGGGCGAGTGACTACTCCAGTCAGCACGCTGCCGGCCCACTGGTAGCGGGCGATCGCTTCGATCGCGGGCACCGGCAAGCCGGCATTGGCCAGTCGCGAGCGCGCGTCACGCACTTCACCCAGCAGGGGCTCGTCGATCGTGTCCAGTCCCGACGACGCGAGATAGCCGCTCGTATCGAGGAGCAGCCGTTCGAGCAGATAGCGAGGCAGGGGCGTTTTCGGATCGACGTGGCCGTTGGACGAACTGCGTCGGCCGAGCTGTTCGACTTCCTGCTGAAAGGCTTCCGGAAACGGGCTGGGGACGGAAGGCACGGGGGACTCTGCGGCAGCGGCGAGCTGCTTTTTGAGTTCGGCCAGCCCCGTGCCGCGGTTGGCCTGGACCGGGACAATACGCACCGGCAATTGCTTCCGCAGACGATCCACATCGAGTGCCAGCCCCTTGCCCTCGGCCACATCGGTCATGTTCAGCGCAACCACCGTGGGCAGGCCCAATTCCAGGACCTGGCTGACGAGATACAGATTCCGTTCGAGGTTGCTGGCGTCGACGATGCACAGCACGACGTCGATCGGCTCGACGTCGTTGCGGCGGCCGAGCAGCACATCGACCGCGACCATTTCGTCAGGCGAGCGCGGGGCCAGGCTATACGTCCCCGGCAGATCGACCACAGTGAATTGGCGGCCATGGAACTCGGTGCGGCCGATTTTCTTCTCGACGGTCACGCCGGGATAATTGCCCACCCGCTGGCGCAGCCCGGAGAGTGCGTTGAACAGCGTCGATTTCCCCGTGTTCGGGTTGCCGATGAGGGCGACGGTGATCGGGCGAGTGGCGACGGACATCGGCAGGGCAGGTCAATTCACGCGAATCCGCTGGGCCTCGCTCTTGCGAAGGCTCAGCCGGTAGCCGCGGATTTCAAGTTCAAGCGGATCGCCGAGCGGGGCGACGCCGATCAGCGTGAACGGGGCGCCGGGCGTCAGCCCCATTTCCATCAGGCGCAGGCTGATTTCGTCATCCCCTTCGATTGCGGCCACCTTGCCAGAGGAACCAACCTCGAGCGTCGCCAGGCTGCTCATGCCACTTCTCCCGGACACGCGACTTCTCCCAATCGGACGAGGACGCTCGTGGCGTCGCAGGCCCGAAAACAAAGTCTAGTGCCGTCGAGGTTCACGATGCACGGACTGCCGGATTGGAGCATCTCGACGGTGCTGCCGATCCGCATGCCCAGTTCCTGGAGGCGATGCACATCGTCGTCGCGTCCCAGAAGCTGGTCGATCGAGGCGCGCTGTCCGGGCCTGAGCAGCGGGAGAGGTACGAGTTCGTGCATGGCGGGAAGCAGACGGGGCAGTTTCGCTATTGAAACTGAGTCTCACTTAGGCATTGTAGCCGCCTTTTCTTCCCGTGCAACACTCGGAACGCGAGTTCGATTCGGATAATCGGGCGCTGATATGAAGGCTTGTTCGAGGGCCAACATGGTTGATAGCACCACATCCTCCCGCCACGGAAGGCCCACGACCTGCACGCCGATCGGCAGGCCAACACTGCCCCGATCGACCGCGACAGACTGGCGTTCCACCTGGTCGCGCCCCGCACGGCGGCCATGGTCTTCGCCCGGCCGGATTCGCGAGATGGAGACGACTCCTGCGGGGAATCCGAGCAGGTTGAAAAGAATCGCGTATCCGGCCGCCGCGACGAGGTCGAATGCCTTTACATGTTGCGGGGCGGGCAGGGCATGCGGCGGCATGAGCAGGGCGTCGATCCGCTCGGCGGCGAGCTTGTCGAGCACCGAGCGGATGTATCGCTGCCGGGCGTGGGCCAACTGCCGGGCGGCATCGGCCGACATCGGCCGCACGAGCGTGACCATGCGGGCCATCCACTTTTGTCCGGCGAGTCGCAGCCCGCGGGCGACGGCCATTCGCGTGGGCATTCGCAGGCCGGCAATCCACATCAGCCGGGCGACGCGCCAGTCGAGCTTGATGCCGCGCGTCATGCGGCGGGCGTCGGCGCCGCCATCGGATCCGAGCATGCTGCAATACGTGTCGAGGAATTCACCGTGACCGATCAAATCGTGTATAGAGTCCTCGTCAAGCTCGACCACGGTGGCGCCCCGCTTGCGAAGCGCTGCGGCCGCTTCACGCACTGCGCGCTGGATGCCTGTGGAGGCCGGAAAGAGCCCATCATAGGTCAGTACCGCGATCTTCAACCGCGAGACATCGACCTTGGCCGGATCGGGCAGCGAACAGGGGGTCACATCGCCCGCCACGTAGCCGTCCGAATTGTCGCCCATGACGCGCATGGCCAGCCACAAGTCTTCGACGTGACGGACCATCGGTCCCGGCTGCGTGACGATCGAATCGAGGCCGCGGAGCGTCGTGATCGAGCCTTCCCGCGGCAGCCGGAACGACGTGGGCTTGAGGCCGTGAATGCCGCAGAAGTGACAGGGGACGCGGATGCTCCCGCCCAGGTCGTTGCCCAGTCCCAGCGGCGAACCGCGGGCAGCGACGATCGCCGCCTCGCCGCCCGTGCTGCCGCCAGGTGTTCGCCCCAGGTCCCATGGATTGTTCGTGCGGCCATAGACCGGGTTGTCGCTCTCGTGCCAGCACATCATTTGGGGAATGTTCGTCTTGCCCACCAGAATGGCCCCGGCCGATTTGAGCCGCTTGACCAGCAGGGCGTCGCGGTCGGATACCGCCCCCGGCGTGTTGCCAACGGTTGCCGGCTGACCAGCCGTGGCGAAGCAGGCCTTCACGGTAAAAGGGACGCCAAAGAGCCCAAGCGAACCGGTGCTAGCTTGCCCGGCAGTGCCCTTTGCCAACAGCTCGTCGGCTGCCTTGGCCTCGTGCAGGGCCCACTCAAACCGCGGCAGAATCACGGCGTTGATCCGGCCATCGACCTCTTCGATCCGCTCGACGTGGGCCTGGACGACTTCGGTGACCGAGATCTCACGGCGGGCGATCCGGCGGGCGATTTCGGCGGCGCCCCAGTCGGTCGGATTTGTGGAAGAAATGTCGGCCACGGGGTGTTGTTCTCAGGACCGACACGAGGTGGTTTCGCGGTCCCTCCAAGAATACTCGCACTGCCCATACGTCCTATAGAGCAATTATCGGTCAATCTCGACCTGGGGCAGTGCATTCTCAAGCTCTTGGACGCTGCCGTCGCTTACGCCCGACAAAAACGACAGATTCAGCTCCTTCAGATTTGCGAGGCCGTGCAGCTCCTTGAGTCCTTCGCTGGTCACCTGTGTGCTACCGATATGCAGGTATTCGAGGTTGGTCAGCTTGCCGACACTTTTCATGCCCGCATCGCCAACGCGGCGGCACTGGTCGAGCTTCAGCCATTTGAGCTTCGACAGTCCTTCCAAGTTGGCCAGGCCCGCATCGTCAATCGGCGTCGCCCACAGATTCAGCTCTTCGAGATTCTTCAGGCCGGCAAGATGCTCCAGTCCTTCGCTGCCCACTGCGGTGTTCGCCAGGTCCAGCGCCTTGAGGTCCTTCATATTCTTCAGATACGACGCCCCGAGGCTGGTGACGGGCGCGTCGCGCAGTTCCAACTTTTGGAGCTTCGTCAGCCCCTGGATCTTTTCGAGGCACGTGTCTTTGACTCTTGGTGCACCGAACAGGTACAGCTCCTGGAGATTTGGCAGCCTGGCGATTTGTTCGAAGCCCTTGTCGGTGATCTTCGACTGCTCGAGCGACAAGACCCGCAGATTCTTCAAATCGACCACGTATTCGAGCACATCGTCGGTGATCGTCTGCCCCCACAGCCGCAGAAACCAAAGGTTTGGAAAACCCTTGATCACCGCCAAACCCTCAGCCGTCACTTGATTGCAGTCGGACAGGTCGAGCACTTCGAGCTGCTTCATCCCTTTGATCGCGGCCAGGCATTCGTCGTCGAAATTCGTCTGGGGGGCACTGATTCGTTTCAGCGTTGGAATTTGGGCCAGCGTGCGATAGCCCTCCGCGGTGATGTCGGTCTTCTTCAGGAACAGGTTGTCGAGTTTCGGAATGTCCGCCAGGGCCGCCATGCCGGCGTCGGTGATCGAGGTCTGTTCGAAGTCGATGTACCGCAAGCTGGGATGCCCCTTCAGCAGCTTGATACCCTCGTCCGTGATCCCCCGCGAATTGCATTGCAGCCGTCGAAGTCCTGGCAAGCCGGCCAGGTGCTTAAGCTGCTCATTGGTCGCGCTGCTCGACAGCTCGACGCTGGTGATCCGCCCGCCGGCGTCGGCCGGCATCCAGGCGTTGGCAGCTTTCAGGGCGTCAATATCGGCCTGGTTGTCGGGGGGCAATTCGGGCTCGGCGGGTCGGCCTGCCGCGGCTGTAACTCCGCCGTTGTTGAGCGGACCACTGGGTTGCTCGCTCAGGCAGCCAGCGCTCATGGCAACTAACGAGGCATTTGCAAGAGCGAGCAGTTTTTGGCGGAAGAGGATCATGGAGAAAAGCTCCGTTGGCAGGCGGGATTGGCGTGATTGTCAGCCTATCGCTGCCGACAAATTTCGGCAAACCCCCGTAATCAATAGGACAAGCGTCTCGCTTGTCCTTGGCGATCAAGAAGCAGGTCGCATTGTCC
>JAKEHX010000357.1 GCA_022614795.1 Planctomycetaceae bacterium
GGACTCGTCTCGCTGAAAGACATGCCGAACCTAGAGGACGTGCGCTGGGAGGGGTCGCGCGTCCCCACGCCGGAAACTAAGCGGTTCCACGCGGGTTTCATCCTCTACTTGCCTGCCAATGCGCATAAGTGGAAGGACGTTCGAGAGAAGTTTGATCGGGGTGAGTTGAAGTTCGACTGAAACCGCCATTTTCAACGCCTCCCGGACTTATCCCGACTTATTTCCTTTTGGGGTGCGGCGCGGCCTTGAACGAGTGCCGCGTCCCTTGTCTGCCCCCACGTGCGAAATTACTGTGAGCTTTCTTGCCTATTCCCCGGAGGCTCCCATGTGGACGTCGATACCTTCTCGCTTCCGAAACGGGCCGGCGCGACGCCGGTCCTATCTTCCCCGGCTCGAGCAGTTGGAGCCCCGCGATGTTCCTGCCGCTTTTTCGCCCGAGTTGGTGCGGGACATCAACCCAGGCCCGTTCAGCTCGACGCCTCAGTCGCTCGTCGCCGCTGGCGGCACCGTCTATTTCACGGCGGACGGAATCCGCGGTCGGGAACTGTGGAAAGCGGATGCCACCGGCGCCGAGTTGGTCAGGGATATTGTTCCTGGCCTGGGGACTTCATTGCCCCAGGACCTGACGGTGGTTGGCGGCACTCTCTTTTTCACGGCGAACGACGGGTTTCGTGGCCGCGAACTGTGGAAGAGCGATGGCACGGCCGCGGGCACTGTCATGGTCAAGAACATCCATCCCCTCGGCGGGAGCTCGCCTGGGAACCTGACAAACGTCGGCGGTACGCTCTTCTTCACGGCCACCGATGGGCTGCGTGGCCGTGAGTTGTGGAAGAGCGATGGCACCGCCGAGGGTACCGTCCGTGTCAAGGATATCGTTGGGGGCAGCAGCAGTTCCAACCCAGCCAGCCTCACCGACGTCAATGGCGAGCTTTTCTTCCGCGCCACCACGCCTGCGCGCGGAACCGAATTGTGGAAGAGCGATGGCACCCAGGAAGGCACGATCCTGGTGAAGGACATCAATCCTGGCGCCAGCAGTTCTTCGCCAGAGAGCTTGACCAACGTCGGCGGCACCCTCTTCTTCACCGCCAATGTCGGAATCACGGGCCGCGAGCTCTGGAAAAGCGACGGCGCCTCCGCGGGCACCTCGCTGGTGAAGAATATCGCTGCCGGGAGCAGCAGTTCTTCTCCCCAGAACCTCACGGACGTAAATGGCACGCTCTTCTTCACGGCGAGCGTGGGGAGCACTGGCCGCGAGCTCTGGAAAAGTGATGGCACTCTGGCGGGCACCACGCTGGTCAGGGACATCCAAGTGGGCAGCGGAAGCTCCTCGCCGCTGGAACTGACCAGCGTCGGCGGCACCCTCTTCTTCACCGCCAATGTGGGGATCACGGGCCGCGAGCTGTGGAAAAGCGACGGCACCTCCGCGGGCACCACGCTGGTTAAGAATATCGCCGCGGGGAGCAGCAGTTCTTCGCCCCTGAACCTGACGGACGTCGCCGGGACCCTCTTCTTTGCGGCGACGACTTCCGTAGCGGGGCAGGAGCTGTGGCGGAGCGACGGTACCGAGGAGGGGACGGTCCTGGTCCGAGACATTCGGCCCTTAAGCGCCAGTTCCTCCCCCTCCTGGTTGGTTGATGCAAGCGGGGTGCTCTTCTTTAGCGCCAGCGACGGCATCCGGGGCAACGAACTCTGGAAGGTTATTGTCTCCTGACGCGGAGGAGGAAAGGCGTAAGTCGGGGTAAGTCCCTATCTGACCCTATTTTCTATCTCACAATCGCCCTGCGTCACCCAAGAAGAGGTAACCATGCAAAGCGGTGGATTCGGTCTAACGCCTATGTGGATCTTTGTCGCCATTGGCATCGGGCTGGCGCTCATCATTGCGGTGGTCGTCACCATCGTTGCCGTGGCCAGTCGCGGGCGGGATGACGAGCGGTGAGCGATCTAGGGGCGGGGGTGACAACCCAGATGACGGAGGAGTGAATACAGGTGACGGAGAAGTGAATGCGGTGGAAACTTTGCGGCCTGTCGCGGCCGATTCGACAAATGAGGCCGGGAAGAAAATCAACGCCTGCGACCAGCTGCGGTACACGCGACAACTTCCTCCCGTAGCGAGGACAGTTCCTGTGCCTGTTGTGCAGGCGAAATAAGCAAACACATAGATCGCAACGGGCACAAGGAAAACCGCGCCGGCAACCAGCATCGTTTTTAGGCCATCACGAGCCTTCATGCCGCGCATCGTACCAGTCTGCTGTCGTCTCAGAACAGATCAAAACGCCCGCCGATCTAGGGCAGGGGGTGATACCGTTTGCGATTGGCCGAGATGAATCCAGAATAACAACGGATCAATCACCCCTACGGCGCACGCTGCTGCAACGACCAACGCGAACAGTATTGCGACGCGCCGCCAGCTGAATTCAGCTTCTTGCGGAGCGACTTGCTGTGCGCTCCCAAGCACTCTCGGCGCTTCGTATGGGTTCGGCTCCATACATCTGATTGTAAACGGCCGGGAGCGCGTTGACCGTTCTGCCTAATCACTAGGCAGGTTTTTCGGCGCTTCTCTCAACTGCTCCGCCAGCAACTCGACTCGCGCCTGCAACTCTTCGGTCCGCGACTGCCAAATGTCGCTGTCGTAGGCCTTGGCCGAAAACCTCTCAACCCAAACGCGATGGTGAAGCCACCACCCCACGCCCATCGCCACTACCAGCGTCAGCAGCACCAACTCTCGGATCGAAAAACGGAACATGAGGCCTACCTCCGACCTTGGAGCTTGGTGATCAGCCCATTGCCAGCACTAATCACCCACGCAATTGCGAACCCCGCGCCAAATGCGAATAGCCCATAGAACCCCAGACCGACGGCAACTAAGAGCACCATAAAGTGCTCATCGGTGACGGTCGGGCGACTTGCCATCCACGCAAGTGCCAGAAGCGGGGGCCCCACGGCCATCCCGATCAGCAGCGTTCGGAGGCGGTAGCGCATTGTCAGTCCCGTCGCTTCTCTTGCCTCTTTACTTTGACCCAGCCGCTTTCCGTCCCAATCAAGAGCGAGTGGTGTTCCATTCTCCCCGCGCGTCCCTGGCATTGGCAGCCAATCCAGGGCAGTCCCCATTCATCAATTTCACAGACCTTCACAGGCCGTCGTCTGGTTAATAGGTACTTGTAGAGTCGCCGAGTTTCGGGAAGCAGCGAACCCGGCTGCAAATACTCGGTTGGGAAATGCACCAGCCGAACGCTGTCACCAACTTTCAAAGTGCGCAACGGTGGATACTTCTGGCCGGCACTTATGCGGTCCAAGTGATTGGCCAGCGCGGCCAATTCGGTTTTGGTTGGACTGAATTTGAAAGCCCGCTTGTCACTTGATTTTGCCGCAGCCATCCCCCTGATTGTAGCCGGCTCGCTCGCCCCGCTCACGCTGGCGGGGCTTTTTCGTGCGCGAGTACAATGCGGGCATGGACGAGAACCCGAAGCAGCGTGGCGGATGCCGCTCGCTAATCATCACAGCGGCCATTCTGGCCTTGCCGCTCCTGTATTTCCTAAGCTCTGGTCCGGCATACCTTCTGGCCGACGCTGGCTACTTGAGCGCCGACACTTATCGGGCGATCTACTCGCCGCTGATTCAGCTGTGCCACGTTTCGCCTAGCTTCAACGAAGCATGGAAGCACTACTTGATCCTGTGTGGCGCCTGAAACAGGTGCGTGCCCAATTCCTAGGCACCGCTCAGGTGCGGGAATCTCTCTGCCCGTCGGCTAAGGAAAAAGGGTCAAGTCTGGGTCAGGCCTGTTTAAGTTGAAGTCGCGGGGCGCGTCCGAGGGGAATCGGGACAAGCGGGACGCTGGTCAGGAGGCGTTGACTTGCCGGCGGACGGCAGGGCGGGCGTGCGGCGGCGGGACAGGGTGGGCTGGTTTGGGCCGCGGGGCGTGCGAGCCGATCCAGTCGAGGATTCGCCAGTCGAGCCAGCGGCGGTCGGGGTCGAGGCCGGCGCGGCCGATGAAGCCCAAGTGGCCGCCGCAGGGAGTGATGACCAGCTGCGTCGTCGGCGAATAGCTCGCCCGCTCGAACGGGCCGACCGGAATGATCGGGTCGGAGGCGGCTGTGACGATCAGCGTGGGGACCGTGATGTGTTTGAGCAGCGGACCGGAGCTGGCCCGGGTGTAGTAGTCGCGGGCGTCGGCATAGCCGGCCAAGGGGGCGGTGAAGTGGGTGTCGAATTCATAGAGCCGCCGCGGCCGTGGGTTCAGCGGGCGGGTGAGCGCGCCGGGGACGAGCCGCTGGCGGCGCTTGATTTGCCGCATGAGGCCGGAGACGAACGAGCGGTCGTAGATGCGGTTGCCGCGGAGCTCGATGTTCACGCTGCACGCGATCAGGTCGATCGGTGGGCAGACCGCCATCAGGCTGTGCAGAGCCGGCGGCGCGTGGCCGGCCAGCTCGCCGGCCATTTTCAGGACATGGTTGGCCCCCATCGAGAAGCCGACGACATGCACGGGCGAACGCGGGCACTGGTCCATGACAAACCGCAGGGCGGCGAGGGCGTCGTCGCTGCGGCCGGCGTGCGTCGGGTGGCGGGCGTGCGGAAAGCCCGCGCCGCAGCCGCGAAGGTCCATCCGAAAGACGCGATAGCCCCGCTCGGTCTGTTTGGCGGCGCCGCGCAGCATATAGCCCGAGCGGTGGCAGCCACCCAGGCCGTGTACCATCAGCACGACGCCGTCGCCGGGATGCCACGCGGCAGGCTGGTCGTCGTGCAGGACAATCTTGTCGCCGTCGGGCAGCGGGACCAGGTGCTGCACGGCCTGGTAGGGCATCCTCTTCCAAGGCAGGTAGCAGCCCAGGATCGTCTGCAAATGACCGCCGCGGATCAGCGGGTGGGGGCGAAAATTGGGGAAGTCCAGGGCCATGGCAAAGTGTAGTTTGCGGATTAGGATCCTCACTCCGCAATTTGCGTTCCGAATTCCGCACTATTTACGTTCGATCCCATATTCCTCAATCTTCCGATACAACGTCGCCCGTCCCAGGCCCAGCAGCCGGGCTGCTTCGGGGACGCTGCCCTCGGTCCTTTTGAGGGCCTGTTGAATCAGTTTGCGTTCCCAGAAGTCGATCCGCAGCGATTCGAGCTGGTCGCCGCTGATCGCGTCGCGCAGGCCCAAATCGTCGGGGAGGATGATCGAGCCTTCGCACATGACCACCGAACTGTCGATCACGTTGCGGAGCTGGCGGACGTTGCCCGGCCAGGCGTAGCCCAGCAGCTTGTCGCGGGCATCGGGCGAGAGGGTGAGGTTGGTCCGCCCGTGCTGCCGCTTGAAGTGGTCGAGGAAGTGGTTCACCAAGAGCTCGATGTCGCTCTCCCGGTCGCGGAGCGGGGGAATATATAGCTCAAAGACGCTGAGCCGGTAATAGAGATCTTCGCGAAAACGCTGCTCACCGACGAAGTCGCGGAGGTCGCGATTGGTGGCGGCGATGACCCGCACATCGACGGTGACTTCCTTCGTCGCTCCGACCGGCAGGAAGGGATGTCCCTCGAGAATTCGCAGGAGCTTGGCCTGGCCGTCGAGCGTCATCTCGCCGACTTCGTCGAGGAAGAGCGTGCCGGTATGAGCCTGTTGAAAGAGTCCGGCGTGGTCGCTGTCGGCCCCGGTGAACGAGCCCCGCTTGTGGCCGAAGAGCTGGCTCTCCATGAGGTCGCGGGGAATCGCCGCGCAGTTGACCGACAGCATCGGCCGGTCGCTGCGGGCGCTGGACTTATGGACCGCGCGGGCGACCAGCTCCTTGCCCACGCCGCTTTCGCCCCGGACCAGCACGCAGCCGGTGGCCCGCGAGACGCGGCTGATCTTGGACTTGAGCTCCTGCATGGGCTTGCTGTCGCCGACGAGCTCGTCGAAGACGGCGGCTTTGTCGGCGAGGCGGCGGATATCGGAATGGAGGAGCTGCTCGCGGCGGGCCCGCACCAGGGCGAGCATCATCACGTTGGCCAGCGAGATGGCGATCTCGAAGTCGCTGGTGCGGAAGCGGCCCTGCTCGAGATAGACGTGGATTGCCCC
>JAKEHX010000032.1 GCA_022614795.1 Planctomycetaceae bacterium
AGCCTCCGCGGCAAGGAAATGGCCGACGTCATCTTCAAGGGAAGCGGGACCAGCGGCCGCAAGCCGATGAACGCGGCCGAAGCGACGCTGATCTTCGAAAACGCCGACCGCAAGCTCCCCGTCGATGCCCCTGAAGTGCACATCACCCGCCGCGTCTTCCGCAGCGGCGAGGGGGAGTATCTGATCAATCGCCAGCCCGCCCGGCTCAAGGATATCCGCGACATGTTTCGTGGGACCGGCGTCGGCGTCGATGCATATAGCCTCATCGAGCAAGGCAAGGTCGATCGGCTCCTCCAGGCGTCGGCCAGGGACCGCCGGGCGATCTTCGAGGAGGCCGCTGGCATCAGCCGCTTCAAGGCCAAGAAGGTCGAAGCTCAGCGGCGGCTGGAGCGAGTCGAGCAGAACCTGCTGAGGCTGTCGGACATCGTAGAAGAGGTCGAGAACCGGCTCAAGACGGTGCGGAACCAAGCCGGCAAGGCCCGGCGCTACCGCGAATATAGCGAGCGGCTGCAAGAGCTGCGGACGCAGATCGCCCGCGTCGATTGGCGGCGGCTCAGCGAGAAGCTTGGCGGCATCGAGAGCGAGCTGGCCGGGCTGGTCGAGCAAATTCAATCAAACGACGCCCAGGCCCAGCGGCTCGAGGCGGCGCAGCTGGAAGTGGAAGCGTCGGCCGCCACCGCGTCCGAGGAGCTGCGCAATTGTGAGAACCGCCTTGCCTTCGCGCGGCAGCAGCATTCGCAGCATCAATCGACGATTGATCACGAGCGAACGCGGGCAGCCGAGCTGGAGGACGAGGCGCGGCTGCACCGCAAGAACCTCCTGGCGATGAGCGACCGGGCCGGCGACACGCGCACGCGCCTTGCAAGCACGCAGGCCGAAGTAAGTGCCGCTCAGCAGGCACTCTCAACGTCGGCTGCGGAATTGTCGCGCCGCGAGAGCCAGCTCGCCGATCTGGCCCGCGAAAATGAAGAGGCCCGCCGCGGGGCCGAAAGCCGCCGCAAGGAATATGTAGCCAAATTGCAGGCAGCCGCATCGCTGGCCAGCCAGGTCGAGGCGAACCAGTCGCAGTTGGCCGCGGTCCAGCAGTCGATGCTGACTCTCCAGCAGCAATTGGCCGAGCTGGATGCCAGCGAAACCCAGGCTGCCGAGGAACTGGCGGCCGCGCAGCACCGCGAACAAACACTCGCCGCCGAAACAGCCGCTCATCAAAGCGAGTTGGAAAAGGCACAGGACGAGCTGGCCGAGAACCGCAACCTGCACGCCTCGCGAGCCGAGGACCTGGCCCAATTGCACTCGCGCCGCCGGGGCGTGGCTGAGCGGCACGATGTGCTCGAAGAATTTGAGCGAACGCTGGAGGGAATCGGCGCGGGGGTCAAGCAGGTACTGGCCCGGGCGGGCAGAAGTCGAGGGTCGGGAGTCGGGGGTCGGGGGTCGGGAGTCGGGAACTGGGAGGCCGAGGCTCCCGCCGAGCCGGTCAGGACTCAATATCCCTGGTCGCTGGTGCGCGGCGTCGTGGCTGACTTCCTGCAAGTCGCCGTCGAGCATTCGGCTGCGATCGATGCGGCCTTGGGTGACGCTGCTCAGACAGTCGTCGTGGATGGACAAGCCGAGCAGGTCCGCGAATTGCTCGCTGTCTGCGGCGATTTGACGGGACGCGTTGTGCTAATCACCGAACCGGCTGCCCAAACCCCGACGGCCGAGCTGTCGGCTGACATCGTCGAGGGGCTCCGCGTTGTCGCGCGGGCCGACAAGCTCGTTCTCTGCGACCAAGAGCATGGCCAGCTGATTTCGATGCTCTTGGCGACGACGTTCGTCGTCGGCTCGCTCGATGATGCCTTGGCCCTGCGAGCGCGTGCGCCAGCCGGCCTGAGGTTTGTGACGCTGGCCGGCGAATTGGTTGATCAGCACGGAGCGATTCATTTCGGCCCGCGGCAATCGGCGACGAGCCTGGTCTCGCGCCGCAGCCAGCTGCGGGCGGCCCGCCTTGACCTGGCGGTCCTCGACCAGCAAATCACCGATGCCCAGCGGGAAACGCAACATCTCAAACGCGAGATCGAGCGGCACGAGGAGGCGGTCCGGCGGCTGATCGAAACAGGCAAGATGCTCGCGCAGCAGGCCGCCGCGCAGCGGGTCGCCGTCGAGGCGCACTCGCAGCGGGCCGGCCAAATCCGCCAGCAAAAGATCGCGGCGCAAGGCTCGCTCGCCACGGCGGGACAGGGCTGCCAGACGATCGAAGGCGTGCTGCGGCAAGTGACGCAGGAGCATTTGCAAGCCCAGGCCGCGGCGGAGGCGATGCAAGCCGACATCGCTAAGGCCGAGGAGCGCCTCGCCCAGTCCGACCGCCAGCGCCAGCAGCTCGCGGAGCAGGTCACGGCGGCCAAGGTGGAGCAGGCCCGCTGCCAGCAGCGGCTGGAGAGTTTGCGGCTGCGGCTGGTGCAATTCGAGGACGATCAACGCGAGCGCGAGCGGGCGATCACGCAGGTCCGCCAGCAGCTTGCCCAGGCCGACGACCGGCATGAGGCGTCGGAGCTGGTCACGCTGGCCGCCTCGGCGCAGATTGCATCGCTCGCTTTGCAGCGCGAGCGACTCGCGCAGCAAATGGCCGCTTGCACGGTCCGCCGCGATGCCGCGCTTGCCGAGCGCGGAAAGATCGCCGACGAGCTTACCGCTCTCCGCCGCCGGGCTCTTAAACTTCGCGATCAGGAGCATCAGGTCGAGTTGTCGGCCGAACAGGTGCGCCATGAAAGGCGGACGCTGGCCGACCGGCTGCGAGAGGATTATGGCCTGGAGCTGGCCGAGTTGACCCATGAACCGACGGCCGAGGAAGCCCAGGTGCGGGCGGCGGTCGAGGAGGAGATCGAGTCGCTCCGCCGGAAGATCAACCAGATCGGGGCGGTGAATCTGGACGCGTTGGACGAACTCGACGAGCTGGAGCAGCGCTATGGGACGCTCTCGGGCCAGCACAAGGACCTGACCGAAGCCAAGCAGTCGCTGGAACGGATCATCCACAAGATCAACGCCGACAGCCGGCGATTGTTTTTGGATACGCTCGAAGCCATCCGCATCAACTTTCAGGCCCTGTATCGCAAGGCATTCGGCGGCGGCAAGGCCGACATCGTGCTCGAGGAAGGGGTTGATGTGCTCGAGTGCGGCGTGGAGATCATCGCCACGCCTCCCGGCAAGCCGTCATTTAATAACTCCCTGCTGTCAGGCGGAGAGAAGGCGCTGACGGCGGTGGCCCTCTTGCTGGCGATCTTCCAGTTCCGGCCCAGCCCGTTTTGCGTGCTGGACGAGGTCGATGCACCGTTTGACGAGGCCAACATCGGACGGTTCATTGAGGTGCTGCGGGAATTTCTCGGCTGGACGCGGTTCGTGATCGTCACGCACAGCAAGAAAACGATGACCGCGGCCACGACGCTCTACGGCGTGACCATGCAGGAATCGGGCGTTTCCAAGCGCGTGAGCGTGCGGTTCGACGATGTGAGCGACGACGGCCACATCCGCCGCGAAGCCCTCGACCGGGCGGGCGACGAATCGGACCAGCGCGGCGTGGCGTAGTTCTCGCACGAATCGAAGACGCTTATTGCCGCCAGCCGCAACTTCTTCCCGCGGCCGGTGTTGCTTTGGCTGTTGGCGCGTTTCTCTTGATTCTGGGGGTTCCTTATGCGATTCCGAGCAATAGGCCAGTGCATTTCCACATTTTTGGTCCTCGCAGTATGTGCAGGCGCTGAAGAGCCGATTGGCCGCGCGCCGGAAGGCTTCGACAAAGAGCGGGACGGAATCAACCGCGGAAAAGTCGAACGGATCGAATACGACTCCCAGAGCATCGGCGTCAAGCGGCCGGTGATGGTTTACACGCCGCCCGGTTATTCCAAGGAGCACAAATACCCGGTGCTCTATCTGCTGCATGGCATCGGCGGTGACGAGCGCGAGTGGCTGCGTGGCGGCTCGGCCGAAGTCGTGCTCGACAACCTGCACGCCGACCAGAAGATCGTGCCGATGATCGTCGTCATGCCCAATGGCCGGGCAAGCAAGGAGTCGCTGGCGCGAGGGCGTTTCCGCGGCCAGTCCGAGGCGTTCGCGGCATTCGAAATCGACTTGCTCAAGGACCTGATTCCTTATGTCGAAGCGAACTATTCGGTGCAGGCCGACCGCGAGCATCGCGCCCTAGCAGGCCTTTCGATGGGGGGCGGCCAATCGCTCAACTTTGGCCTGGCCCACCTCGATACGTTCGCTTGGGTTGGCGCCTTTTCGTCGGCCCCCAATACCAGGCCCGCCGCGGAGCTGCTCAAAGATCCGGCCGATGCCGCGGGCAAGCTCCGCCTGCTTTGGCTGTCGTGCGGCGAGGACGACCGTCTGCTCAACATCAGCCAGCGTTTTCACGACGCGCTGGTCGAGAAGAAGGTCCCGCATATCTGGCACATCGAGCCGGGCGGGCACGATATGGCCGTTTGGAAAAACGATCTCTATCTGTTCGCCAAGCGGCTGTTTCGTGAGGGCACTGAGCAGGCTACGGCGAGCGGGGGACGTGAATCCCCCGATGGCGATCGAACGCAAATCGGCACACAACCCGACCGGGAGGCTGACGCCTCCCGCTCGCCGTCCACCAGCGTCCCGCAGCCGGTTGAATTGACCCGCGAGCAAGACCACCAGCGGCTCAAGGATCTGCTCGGCATCAAGGAGATGCGCCGCGGCGCAAATGGCAACGACCGCAATGCTCCCAACGCGGCCAACTACGACGAAGCCAAGGCTAATCCGTTTCCGAACCTGCCCGATCCGCTCGTGCTGTTTAGCGGCGAGAAGGTGACAACCGCGGAAATGTGGACCACCAAGCGCCGGCCCGAAATCGTCGAGCTGTTCGACCGCGAGATCTATGGCCGCGTTCCGGCTGAAACACCCAAAGTTACCTGGGAAGTGGTGAGCACCACCGAAGGAAAGAATGGCGACGTGCCAATCGTCACCAAACAGCTTGTCGGCCACGTCGATAACTCGTCGTTCCCGGCCATCACCGTCGATATTCAGCTGACGCTCGCCACGCCGGCAGCCGCCGCGCTTCCCGTGCCGGTGATGATGGAATTTGGGTTCAGCTTCGGCGGCGGGCGCGGCGGCATTGCGGGACGCGGCGGCATTGCGGGACGCGGCGGTCGTGGCTTCGGGCCTCCCGGCGGCGGTCCCTCGTGGCAGCAGCAGGTCCTCTCCAAAGGCTGGGGCTATGCGGTCCTCTCGCCCAATAGCGTTCAGGCCGATAGCGGCGCTGGTCTCACGCGCGGGATCATCGGCCTGTGCAACAAAGGCCAGCCGCGCAAGGTCGACGACTGGGGAGCGCTCCGCGCATGGGCTTGGGGCGCCAGCCGGGCGCTTGATTACCTCCAGACCGACAAGGCAGTTGATGCGAAGCAAGTCGGCATCACGGGCCTCTCCCGCTACGGCAAGGCGGCGATCGTGGCGATGGCGTACGACGAGCGGTTCGCCATCGGCTTCATCGGCTCGTCTGGCGCGGGGGGCGTCAAGCTCCACCGCCGCAACTTCGGCGAGCTGGTGGAGAACGTCGCTAGCTCGGGCGAGTACCACTGGATGGCGGGCAACTACCTCAAATACGCCGGCCCGCTCACCTGGAACGACCTGCCGGTGGATTCGCACGAGCTGGTTGCTCTGTGCGCCCCGCGGCCGGTGTTTATTAGCGTTGGGTCGCAGCAGGTCGAGGGGGGCTGGGTGGACGCGAAGGGAATGTTCCTGGCCGGCGTCGGCGCCGGCCCGGTGTACGAGCTGCTCGGCAAGAAGGGGCTGGGGACCACCGAGTTCCCCGCTCAAGAGACCGCGCTGACGGGCGGAGAGGTGGCCTTCCGCCAGCACGCCGGCGGCCACACCACCGGCCCGAATTGGCCGACGTTTCTGAAGTTCGCCGACCGTTACATCAAAGCGCGGCCTTTACCGGCTGCCGAGCCCCAGCCGTAATTCGTCGCCCGGCGGAACGATGCGAGTTGCGCTGCCTGCCGCGATTTTTAGCAAGCCACTGCGCTGACTTTGCGCAATCGAAGCGGCGGGAAATGAGACGCAGCCCTGTGCTGCGCCGTTTTTACTGCTTTTTCATGGGTTTCGCTGTGGATTTGGGCAAACTCCGGCAATTGGCACGGAGTTTGTTATTGGTTTGCCGACATCGGCACAATCTCCGTGACGCCTGGCCGCGTTTGAGGTGGCTGTAGGGTGGCGCTCCCGGTGCGTAGTCGCTCGCTTCCCTTCCTTAAATCAGGCGGAGTAACTTATGAGGCACCTCGTAGATCGTGTGCGCGCATGTTGCCTGCTCACTGTCGCCATCGCGCTCGTATTCTCCAGTCGCCAGGGCTGGGCCCAAGAAACACCCAAGTCCGACACTTCCGAGCCCGCGGCCACCGCACCAGCTCCCGAAACTGCGACGCAAGCTCCTGCGGAGTCGTCGGCTCCGACTGAGACGCCGACCTCGGAATCGCCTGGCGCAATCGCCGCCGGTCCGTCCGCTGCTGATCTGAAGGTGATGGCCGATACGCTGTGGGTCATGGTGACGGCCATGCTCGTGTTCTTCATGAATCTCGGATTCGCCTGCGTCGAGTCCGGGATGTGCCGGGCGAAGAACTGCGTCAATATCTTGTCGAAGAACTTCATCGTTTTTGCGGTCACCTCCATTGGCTTCTTGGTGCTCGGTTGGGGCATCATGTTCGGCAATGGCAACGAATACTTCGGCACCAGCGGCCTGTGGATGGTAAGCGGAGCTGACAACAGCCCGGCGACAGGGTCGGCCTATCAGGGTGACTACGCGGCCATCAACTGGACCGGTGTTCCGCTATGGTGCAAGTTCTTCTTTCAACTGGTGTTCGCAGGGACGGCGGCGACAATCGTGTCGGGTGCAGTGGCCGAGCGGATCAAGTACCACTCGTTCATTGTCTTCAGCTTCATCATGGCGATTGCGATCTACCCGGTCGTCGGCCACTGGATTTGGGGCGGCGGGTGGCTTGCGGTCAAGTGGAACTTTTTCGACTTCGCCGGCTCGACTCAAGTGCATTCCATTGGCGGTTGGGCCGCCCTGATTGGCATCATCATCCTCGGCCCGCGAATCGGGAAATACGGGCCGGATGGAAAGGTAAATGCCATTCCGGGCCACAACATGACTGCCGCCACGATTGGCTGCTTCGTCCTGTGGTTCGGCTGGTTCGGTTTCAATCCGGGCAGCACGATGGCGGCGGATGTCAACGCACTGGCGGAGATTGCCGTGACCACCAATACGGCCGCGGCGGCTGCCACGCTCAGCGCGACGGTTGCGTGTTGGCTGCTTCTGGGCAAACCTGACCTGGGAATGACGCTCAATGGCTGCCTGGCGGGACTGGTCGCGATCACCGCGCCGTGCGCCTTTGTGACGGTTGGTGGCTCAATCATCATCGGGCTAATTGCCGGCGTGCTCGTTGTGCTGGCCGTCATTGGATTTGACAAGCTGAAGATTGACGATCCCGTGGGCGCCACGTCGGTGCACCTGGTCAATGGCGTGTTCGGTACGCTGTGCGTTGGTTTGTTCGCAGAGCCCTCGCGCGTTGCTGCTCGCTGCCTGGCACCGGCCAACACCTGGAGCGGTTTGTTCTATGGAGGCGGAGTAAACCAGTTAATCGGACAGGCCGTTGGTGTCCTGGCGACTGCCATCTATGTGCTGTTGGTGGCCGGCATTGCCTGGCTCATCCTGAAGTACACGATGGGAATTCGCGTGTCCGAGGAAGAGGAAATCGAGGGGCTGGACATCGGCGAGCACGGCAACGAGGCCTACCACGGCTTCGTCATGTCAAGCATCAAGGATTAGCCCTGCGGCCAAGCAAAATCGCGCCGATTGCGCGGATGCAGCGCGACGCAAAACTCCTCCGGCTCCGCCTGGCCGGAGCGATACCCTTATGACTTGGGCACGGCAGACTTGTCTGTTCGTGCCCAAGTCGGGGTGCTTTTCTGCCGCACAAAATCTGCCACACCCGTCGATGAGAGTGCCTGAGAAGTAAGCGGGACTCGCCGACTCGTCAGGCAGCAGGCCTGGCGCTCCGCAGGTGATCGGTGGCGATGATCGTTCGCAAGTCGCTGTGCCATAATGACTTGCGAGTTTCTGTGAAGCCAAACGAGACCGCTCGGCATGATGCTTGCTCTACGCCCTCCGCTGGAATGAACCAGTTACTTACCAGCCGGGACGACAGGGCTCTCCTGGCTGATGCCGGCACGGACGCGAAGCGAACCCTACCCTAGCTGTCCGTGGGCCGTCCGGCTTGCCGGCGGTCCCACGGGCAGCAGCGGGTTGGCGGACTGGCAACAACACGAACACTTCGGCTCATGCCTGGGCCGGAAGATACCCCAACGGTCCGGATGAGCGTCCGCCTCGCTCATCCGGACCGGGGTGTTTCTTGGGGGACGCGAATACCAAGCTCTAAGCTCTAAGCTCTAAGTTCTAAGGTCTTTAGAGCTTAGACCTTAGTACTTAGAATTGAGTTCATGAAACTCATCATCGCCATCATCCAACCGAACAAGCTCGAAGCGGTCAAAACGGCCTTGACCGAGGTCGAGGTGTTTCGCCTGACCGTGCTTGATTGTCAGGGATTCGGCCGCCAAAAGGGTCAGACGGAGCTGTATCGCGGGCACGAGTATAAGGTCAACCTGCTCCGCAAGGTGCAGTTGCAAATCGCCGTGAACGACAATTTCGTCGAGCCGACAATCGCGGCGATCATCCGCGGGGGCCGCAGCGGCGACAAGGGAGAGATCGGCGACGGCAAGATCTTCGTGATGCCGATGGACGACTGCGTGCGGATTCGGACGGGCGAACGGGGGAAGGAAGCGATCTGAACAAGTGCGGAGTGCGGAGTGCGGAGTGCGGAGTGGGGAATGCGGAGTGCGGAATGCGGAGCACGGAGTGCGGAATGCGGAGTGCGGATCGGAACTGCTCGGCATTTCGTACTCAGTACTAAGTACCGAGTACTTAGTGAAAAGAACGCGACTCCGCGCGACCAATGTTCCCCGCCCGTCGCTCCGCACTCCGCATTCTGCCTTCTGCTGCAAGACTTTGGGGATGCTTGCCAGACCCCCTCTGGTGTAGAATGAGGCGAGCTTCGCGACCGGATCGCCCGCTCGCGGTGAGGCGCCGCACTCATAACGGAAACCCGCCATGTCGCTCCGACCATTTCCCCCGATTCTGGCCGGCCTGTTCCTTATCATGTCAGGCCTTCTTCTGGCCGGCTGCGGCAAGGAGGCGACGCCCGTTACTGCACAAAACAGCCAGTTCCGCCCCGCCAGCGCGGATGGAGGCGATACCGCCTCGCCGAGCACCCCCGCGTCCAGTGGGGACAATCGCACCGCTGCGTCCGTTGCTGCCGACCAGGGGCAGGACGCGGCGCGGGCCGATCCTCAATTGCCGCCGCGAGGCAAAACGCCGCCGAAGAGCATCGACGAGCTCAAGGAGCACATTGCTCGACTGGCGCAGCAGCCGCCAGAGGGCCAGGATCAACAGCAGCTGGTAGCGAGCATTCTCCGCACCGTCGATCAGCAGATTTCGGCCGTCAAAACAATCCTCGATTCGCAGCCGAGCGAAGAGGACAAGGCCTGGGCCATCAACGCCGCCATGCGGATTTTTGCCCGGCTCGAGCAGAGCGGCATTCCGGGAACGCGCGACAAGATCAACGCCTTCGCGGCCAACCTGGTCAAGCGTCCGGACGCGGAGCTGGCGCGCCAGGGCCGGTTTCTGGTCTACAGCCTGAAGACGGTCGATCAGCTCAATCAGAATCCCACCGACGGCTCGGAGGTAGTTGCAGGCGCCAAGGAGTTTCTCGCGGCTGAGGCCAAAGACATCACGCCGGCGACGCTGAGCCAGCTCAGCCAGACGGCGGAATTCCTGCTGGCCCTGGGACTGCGGAAAGATGCCGTGGCGCTATTCAACCTGGCAGCCGACACCGCCAAGGCCAGTCAGGACGAGAAAACCGTCGCCCTCGAATCCGGTTATCGGGCTCAGGCCGCAATCAACGAGCAGGATTTTGCCACGCTGCGCAACAACGTCATTGCGGAAGAGCCGGACGCCGCGGCGAAGGTGCTGGAGGCAGTGCGGGCCATGCTGGCCAAAGTCCAGCCCAGCGCCGAAATCGCCGACGAAGTCCAGCGGCAGTGCCAGTTTCTCGATGTGACGGGGCACGGCGACGTCGCCCTGGTTTGCCTGGACGAGCTCGAGAAGCTCTTCGAGCGAAGCACCGACAAGGAGCTTGCCGAGCACGTCGCCACGTCGATCGCCAACGCCCGCAAGCGGGCTGCACTGATCGGCCAACCGTTCACGGTCGAAGGGGTGAATAAGGAAGGGGAGCCGTTCAATTGGGCGGCCTATCAGGGGAAGGTGGTGCTGATCGATTTCTGGGCGACGTGGTGCGGGCCGTGCCTGGAAGAGAATCCCAATATTCAGCGGAATTTCGAGGACTTTCACGAGCGGGGATTCGACGTCGTGGGGGTCAACCTCGATACGAACATTGCCGATTTGCGAAAGTTCCTGGACCTTCAGGAAATTCCCTGGACCACGGTGACAAGCCGGGAAGTGATCGAGGGCAAGGTCGACGCCACTGATCCGACCGGATTCGCCAAGCTGCCGATGGCCGTCAAGTGCGGCGTCGATGCCATTCCGTTCCTGGTTCTCGTGGGCAAGGACGGCAAGGTCGACTCGCTGCACGTTCGCGGGCCGAAGCTCCGCTCGCGACTGGTGGCGCTGTTGGGCGACCCGAACGACGCCCCTGCCAGCGATAGACCGGCAGCGGACAAGCCTGCTGGCGAAGCACCGGCTGAAGCCAAACCTGCCGCTGAGAAACCTGCCGCGGAGAAGCCGGCTGGCGACAATCAGCAGTCGGCAATCACGCCCCTGGGGCTCGCCCTGGCCGTTGCTTTGCTGGGCGCGGATGAGCCAGCCGACGCAGCGGCGGCTGTTGCTGCGGCGGACGATCCGGCGATCAATCCTTACTCCGCCAAGCCAGGGCTTTCGTCCGAGCAGCTTGCCAATTACCTCCTCAAGATGCTCGACAAGCCCAAAACGATTCAGTCGCGACCGGGCTTTTGCGAAGCCGTCTGCGAGGCGTGCGACCGGTTGATGACGGCCAGCCCTCCCGCGACGGAGGCGCAATTCTTTGTCGCCGTGGAGGCCAAGTTTGAAACGCTGCACAAGAAAGCCTGCACGGGAGATGACGGGGCCGACAAGCAGCTGGTGGCCTTCACCGACAAGATGAAGTCGGACGAACGGCCGCGGATCGCGCGGCAAGTCGCCTTCTTCCAGCAGGAGCGCAAGGTGCTCGATGCGATCGATGGGCCGATGGAAAAAGTGCCCGACGTGCTCAACGAGCTAAAGGAATATTTCGCGAAGGAGAAGCTCGGCGGAAAGCACCTGCGAATGGCGTCGAGCACCGTGGCTCTGATCAATCGGCTGGCGGACGGCGACGAGCGTGAGAAGAACTTCGGCGAGTTCGGCAAGACGTTTGCCACCAGCAGCGACAAAGAGCTGGCCCGCTACGGCAAGAAACTGGCCAAAAAGCCGGCGGCGACCGCGTCGGATCTGGTGGGCAAGCCGCTGGAGCTGGATGGCACGACCGCCAAAGGGGCGGGCTTCGTGTGGGACGCCTATCGCGGCAAGGTGGTG
>JAKEHX010000358.1 GCA_022614795.1 Planctomycetaceae bacterium
TACACCGACCGCCTGCGCGTACTCCACCCACGAGCAAGACGGTCCCGAGGAATCAACCTATCCACCGTCAACCGGCTTTTTGCAACATCGTTTAAGGCGTCATTGGGGACGTGCTGTCAACCACGTGTTTTCGGCCTGCCTGGTGATACGATTTTCCCGCGGCCGTGCACGGCAATCCGCGCCAAGATAGCGGCCTGCGGGATTCGCCATTCCCGGCCGATCAGCACCGCGCCGGGCAAGTGGCCGCGCTCGCACGCGGTCTGTACAGCCCGGATTCCGATCCGCAGTTTCTTCGCGGCCTGCGCGGCGGTTGCGTAACTCTTCAATACTTCCCGAATGGTTGTTGCGTCCATGCGCTCAGTATAGTGAGTGCGTGAGGCGAAAGCAATGAGGCGGGACCGTACCGCGGCCACGGGCCGACCGGGTACTGTCATGCCGGCTACAACCCAGCGGTGACTGCCGCTGGGGTCGGAAGTAGTCCCGCCAAACGGTATCACCCCTGCCCTAGATCGTTCATTCGTGCCCAAAGCGCGGGCAGGCGGGGCAAACGGTATCACTACCTCAACCACGTATCGAATCCCCTCGCATTGGTCGCATCGTGAACTACCAAATTGTCAAAGAGCCGCGCCGCTGGACCGCCAAAATGGCAGTTCCCGCGCGCATTATCAAATAAGTGCAAATTCTGTACCATTTGTCCATGATATACGGTGCATGAGTGCATTGAAATGCAAATAGCTCCAAAGCAACGTCCGAGTGCCATGGACCTATCAATTGGACTTATCCCGACTTATCCCCTTTCCGTCCCCTCCCCTTTTCGTCCCCTCAGTACTGTTGCCCTCTCTGGCCAAGCGGAGTCACGTCTCGTCAAGCGCCGTGTCCAATGCTATCATCGATTTTGAGGGGCAGCTCGAACGAAACGAGGCGAAGCATCCAGCAAGAGGCCCGTTCGGTAACGACGGCCAGGCACACGAATGACGTCACGCAAGCAGCCGGCACTCGATCCGCAGGAGTGCGTGGAGAGGTTTTGGACCTGTGGCTGCACCAATCTGCGCATGGCGGCGCGGGTCGTTACGCAGTTCTATGACGAGGTTCTTCAGCCCTCCGGCTTGCGGGCTACGCAGCTTGGCATTCTGACCACGATCGCGGCCAGACCGTCCGCAACGATTGTGATCCTGGCCCGAGAGTTGGGAATGGATCCCTCGACGCTCAACCGAAACTTGCGGCCGCTCAAGCGCCGCGGCCTGGTCCGCAGCATGGCCGCGCCCGGTGGAAGAGGGCGGTGTCTGGCCCTCACCGCCAAGGGTGCGTCCGCCGTTCTGTCGGCGATTCCGTTGTGGGACCAAGCGCAGCAGCAATTCGTGGCGCGGCTGGGCGAGCGTCGCTGGCGGCAACTGTTCACGGCTTTGCGGCGGCTGTCGGGTGCCGCGAGCGCCTAGCGCCCCCGGGGCGGCAACGATTGGCGGCCTCAGTGCGCCGTTATTGGCGGGCACGGACCTGCGCTCTCCCTGCACCGATTCTTCGCCGAATACTCGCGCCGGCAGCTTGCTTTTGTCCTGAGACGTGTATATACACGGTATGTTCATTGGTGGTGTGCGGACCGTGCGCTCATTGGTCCGTCTCATTCCAGGCCGCCGCCGCCGCCTCTGGCGCGTTTCCGTTTTAACCTTCTCTTATTCCGGAGACTGATCATGCACGCGTTTTCAAGACTTCCCAGGCGCAGCGCCCGACGCCAACTGCGACTGGAGCCGCTCGAGCGGCGAACCGTTCTGGCGGGCAATGTGGTGGTCCTGACCATCGGCGACGACTTGCTGGTGCTCGGCGATCACCGTGACAACGCCCTGGAGATCGCCGCCGACAGCGGCCAGATCGTCGTCCGCGGCTCGGACGGCACCAGCGTCAACGGCCAAAGCGAGCTGGTCCTGACCGGCCACACGGCCGTAGCCGACGACTTACGCGTGCTCTTGGACGGCGGCAGCGACCGGTTGGTCGTCCGCGATCTATCGGTCGGCGGCGACCTCCAGGTGCTGGACGGCCTGTTTGGCGGCCATGACCACGTGACCATCGACCGCGTCCAGATCGGCGACGACTTGCTGGTCGTCACTGGCAGCGGCGCCGACGCCGTGCTGCTCGATTCCGTAGCTGTCGCCGACGATACGACGATCTTGACCGGCAGCGGCGACGATCGCCTGGCGATCACCAACTCGCAGCTCACCGGCGACCTGAGGCTGGATACCGGCAGTGGCGCGGATTTTGTACTGATCGACCCCACCACGGTCGGAGGCGATGCCAGCGTCCGGATGGGCGACGGCGCCGATACGCTGGCCATCACCCTGGCCAATCAGTTCGGCGGTGAAACGACGCTCGACGGCGGGCGGGGGAGCGACCGGCTGTTGCTCGATCCGGCCACGACATTCGCCGGTCCGCCGGAGATTCGCTCGTTTGAATCCAGCGACCAACTGGCCTTCGCCGTCATCCGCTTTAGCCCGGCCGAAGGGCTGGCGGTGCGCAACATCCCCGCCGGCAATCCCCCGGGGACCGGATCGACCACCTTTTCCCTCCAGGGCGCGAATTTCTCTGGCGGTGAGGTGGTGTTTGCAGGCGTCGGTGCGCTCTATGCTTCGCCGCCGCAGGCCTACAAGATTGGCGCCACGGGCGGCCTCGTGACGTTCGACCAGGCGGTCGATCTGGCCCAGTTCTGGTTCATCCACGAACCGGGCGACACGACCAAAACGGCAACGGCGTTTGATGCGGCAGGAAACGTGGTCGCCACGGCGACCAGCCGGGCCCCGTCGTTTCTCAACGACCCGCTGAACTTCGTCACGCTGGTGGGCACGGCGAAGATCGCACGGATTGAGATCAGTGGCGGAAAGATCGACGACTTCCGCTTCGTGCGCAGCGCCTAGGCCACGAGGTCTGCCGAAAAGGGGGTCTGCTGAAAAAGGGTCAGTCTTGAATGGCACTTGAACAGTTCAAGTGCCATTCGGATCAGGCTTGGGTCAGGCTTGATTTGTCCCCTTTCCCGGGAGCGGCGACGCGCACTCGAGTAATGCCTCACACATTCCATTCGGGCAAGCGCTGGAGAAACCGCTGGTCGGCGCCTTTCAGCCGCAGGTAGTCCCCCTCGACCGACGCAAAGTACAAGAACTGCGAGTATTGGACGTAGTCAAAGAGGGCGAGCACGCTGACGACCAGCCAGAGCGACAATGCCACCGCGATCCCGACGGCTCCGGCGATGTCGGTGCGAATCAGGGCCAGGGCAGCAATCGCGCAGGCGGCCAGGAAGCAGGCGCCGGATTGCCAGCGACGATTGCGGCAGTGGTAGTGGACCTGGGCACTGAGGGGAATGTAAAGTCCAAGCGACCGCGGCGTGATGTCCAGCGGCCGACTCCAGGCGATTCTCAGGAAGTAGCCGAAGCGGGCCGGCTCGCCGGTCACGACACAGTAGCGGGGAAGCGTGGCCTCGGGATGCATCACGATGTCGGGACCGTCGCGCCAGACGCCAATGCCGCGGTCGGCCAAAGGCACCAGCGGCTGGGGAATGGCCGACGGGGCGTAAGGATTGAGCCGCTGGGGGTCGTCGTGCGAGGAGGCCATGGAAGGGCAGCCTACCTGTCGCACTGACTTAAGTGCAACGAAGGTGGCAAGCCGCACCGCGTGACCAAGCGGCAGGACGTGCGGACCGCGATCAGCGCTCGCGCGGGACCAGGCGCAGGGCCGTGCCGCGCCAAAGCGTGGCGAGCATCCGATGGTCCCAATTCTCGCGGGCCATTTCCTGCGACGGGTCGGCGATCACCACGATGCCGCCCGAGCGGACGGTCTCGAGGACCACGGAGTGATTCACACCAGGAACCCAGCCAAACTCCCGCGTCAATTCGGGATTCGGCGCGCCGGCGGCCAGCCCCACGCTGAGGATCATCGGATCGCCGCAATGACGGGCGACCAATTCGACCGGGCCCTGACAAACCTCGACGTCCCACTGGCTGCCTGCCGTTTTTAGCTTCAGGCCGCGATACAATCCTTGCCAGCTTGTGCCGCGATGCGTCAAGCAGAGCTCGGCCATTTCCTGCTCGCTGGCGGCAATGCCGTGCTTTTTCAAAAGCGTTGCGGCACAGGCGGGCGAACACGTGTAGTTGGTCGTCTGGAGGCAGGTGCCGAGCTTGTCCCAGCGGTTGCCGCACGCGGGTGTGTGACCGAGAAGCGGGTAAATTGCGGCCAGAGTGCCCGACAAGCCAAGCGCTCCGGCAACCAGCGTGCGGCGGAGCGGAGCCGAGGCCATCCTGCTCCAGACAAGGCCGGCCAGCGCCGCGGAGAAGAGCGGCAGCCAATTGCCGACGACGATCAGGTTCGAATACGGGAGCCACTGGGCCAGACGCGGGTCGTACCAGAGCCAGCGGATATAGGCGAATAGCGCGATGACGGCGACCAATGCGGCAAGGTCGAGGACTCGTGGACCGTGGCGGCGAGCGGCGTGAGCGGTCGAGAGGAAGAGCCCAGCCGACAAGGCGCCGATGACCGCATATCCAACGACGAGATCGCTCATCGCATCAGGCCATCCCTATGTGCCGGCTCTCGCGGCGGAAATTCCGCGGCGTGTGGAACAAGTATTGTGAAGCCTCGATGAAGATCAAGTGAAACTTTGGAGATTTGTTGGATGTTATCCCTCATCGCCCATGCGGTCCATTGCACTTTAGCTCGCGAAGTGTTGCGAAATTCGGAGCCGGGCAATCGGCCAAGTGTCCCATGTGGAAACCCGCAAATGCCCGCCGTAAGTCGGGGCCAGTAGGGCAGTTAGCAGCGGTTGAGGGTGGCCGCCTTGCCGCGTCCGGCGCTAGGTTTGTAATGGTGGCCGGCGAGATTGATACGGCCGGCGCTTGCTGAGCGTATTCACCAGAAAAGGAGAATACTCATGAAGAATGCATTCCTCACACTTGCTCTGACCAGCGCGATGCTGGTGGGAGGCATGGCGTGGACCGACTCGGCTGAGGCCCGGCCACGCCGGGGCTACTACGGGGGCTATTACGGTAGCTACTACCCGCGGTATTACAGCGGCTACTACCCGCGGTACTACAGCGGCTACTATCCGCGCTACTACGGCGGTTATTACCCGCGGTACTACAGCTACCCGTACCGCTACTCGTATGGCTATCCGGGCGTGTACCTCCGCGTGCCGGGGGCGGGATTTTACTTCCGCTTCTAGCTAGAGCCTCGCTGAGACAGCGGGCTCGTCGGTGACATCGCCAAGAAATGAGAAAGTCCGGGCAACCTGGTGAGAGGTTGGCCCGGACAATCGTCCCCCCCGGGAATATGCCGCGTTCTTCGCGCTGATTCGGTTCCATCGCCGCGGCAGTCTTAACATCGGCCCGCCGCGCGCGGTGACTTTGGCAATCTTTGCCGAATGTGCCGCGGGTGACGCAGCTTGGCCTTGGCTCGACAATGTCGTTGCGGTAATCCATTGCGTTTCGGGAGGATGCTGCCGGCTGGCGTGCTAGCAGTGCTGTCGCCAGCCGCACGGCCTTCCCCGCGAAAGATTCATTAAATTGCAGCGATCAGGACGATCTTAACGGTTGGCGAAAGTCTGCAGCGCTGGTCTTGCGCCGGCTGCTGCCACCGCGAGAAAGGATGCTCCCGTGTCACGAAGCGAGAATCGCAATCCCTCCGGCTCGATGCTGGGCAGCCTGGCCTGGCCAATCGTGCTGGGTTTGTTGGCTGTGGGCGGGTTCTACTGGCTGGTGCTGCGCGGGCCGCTCAATCATCCGCTCGCGCTTCGCTATTTCACGGGGCACCCGGTCTGCATGGTCGAGACGGTGCTCTTTTTCGTGTGCCTGGCGGCTCTGCTACAAAAGGTGTGGTCGGTGCTCGGCGAACATGCGGCCCTGGCACACATCAAGCTCAGCGGCGGCAGCAGCCTCCCCACCAGCCAGGCGACCGAGTGGCTCGACAAGCTCGCCGAGCTGCCTGGCCGGCACCGCTCGTCGTTTCTAGGGCGGCGGTTGGTGGACGCCCTGGAGTCGGTCGAGCGCAACGCCTCGGCCGATCGCCTGGAAAGCGAGCTGAAGCACCTGTCCGATCTCGACGCCAACCGCCAGCAAGACAGCTACGCGCTGATTCGCATCATTGTGTGGGCCACGCCGATGCTGGGCTTCCTGGGCACGGTCATCGGCATCACGCAGGTGATCGGCGATCTGGCCAAGCAGGACATGGTCAACGTGCAGGGAGCCATGCAAGGACTGCTGAGCGGGCTCTACGTCAAGTTCGACACAACGGCTTTGGCGCTCAGCTTCACCGTCGTGCTGATGTTCATCCAGTTCCTGATCGATCGGATGGAGGTGCAGGTCCTGGAGTCCGTCGATCGGCGGGCGATGCACGATCTGCTCGGCCGGTTTGCCGTCGTCGGGTCGGCTTCCGATCCGCAGGTGCAACAGTTCCAGCGGCTGGCGCAGGCGATGCTCGCGGCGACGGAAAAGCTCGTCGAGCGGCAAACGATCCTCTGGCAAAACTCGATCAAGGTGGCTCAGCATCACTGGGAGAAAATGGCGCAGGGGGCGGGCGAGCAGATGCAATCGGCGCTGGCCGGCGCGCTCAGTCAGGCGCTGGTGAGCCACGCCAATCAAATGGCCAAGATCGAGCAAGCTTCGAGCGAGCAGCTTTCGCAACGCTGGGAGCAATGGCAGATCGCCCTTTCGCACAATGCCCGCGTGCTGCACGCCCAGCAGACCGAGCTCGTTCGGCAGGGCGAGGTGATGACCCAGGCGATTCGCGTCGCGGGCGAGGTCGTGCAGCTTGAGAAGGCGCTCAACGATAACCTGTCGGCCCTCGCAGGCGCGAAGAACTTCGAAGACACGGTGATGAGTCTCTCCGCGGCGATTCACCTGCTCAATACGCGGCTTGGCAAGATCGCCGATTCGCCGCAGGTCGAGCTGACGGTTCCGCGAACGAAAGGTCGCGCGGCATGAGCCGGCGAGTGCGCCACGGCGCTCAAATCTCGCTGTTTCCGTTCCTCGCGGTGCTGATCTGCATCATGGGGGCGCTCGTCGTGCTGCTCGTGCTGATGGTGGCCCGCGTCGGGCCCGAGGCGCAGGCGATCGCAGCCGAGGCGATCGCGCCCGGCGCCGCCACCGACGCGGCGCAGCACGACAAACAGCTCGCCGAAGAGCTCGAAGACGCCCAGTGGCGGCGCGAGCTGCTCGAGCAGCA
>JAKEHX010000359.1 GCA_022614795.1 Planctomycetaceae bacterium
CACCGTCGGTTAACTCTCCCTCGTTGCTTTTTGCCGCCAACTGCTCGATGCGGGCCTGAAGCTGATCGTCGCCACGATATTCGGCCAGCCGGCGCACCTGTTCGTTGGAGAGAATGCGCACGACCGGATCAGTCACCCGGTCAAAGGCCGTCATATCGATGGATGGCGACATCATGCACTCCTATTCTAGCCTAGTGTACCACAGACGTTGTGGCCCAGCGAGGCAAACAGTCGCGTGTGGGGCGCACCGGGCGCCTACGCTGACTTTCGCAACACGTTATTTGACTTAAACTCCGGCGGAGCGGCCCGCCGGCCTTGGGCGCTCAATTGCTCGGCCCAGTCTTCGGCCGCCTGAGTCAGCCGCAAAAGCTCCGCTTGGACCGCTTGCTTGCACGCCTGCATGCCGCCGCGGTCCAGCTCGTCGGGAATGGCGATCGGCTCGCCGATGACGGCGGCGATCGTGCTCAGCGGATAAGGCACGGCAAAGCGGTCCCAGCTTCCGGCTCTCCAGGCCCGCGTGAAGCCGACGCCGATCGGAACGATCGCCAGGCTCGTCTGCGACGCGACCATAATGATGCCGGGCTTGATTTCGCGCCGCGGCCCGCGGGGCCCATCGGGAGTAATCGCCAAATGCCGGTCGTCGTTTCCGCCGCGGATCATCTCCATCAGTGCCTGGCTGCCGCCGCGGGCCGTGGAACCGCGGACCACGCCGATTCCCAGGAATTGACAGACCTGCGCGATCAGCTCGCCGTCCGCGTGCTGGCTGATGAGGACGCGGGCCGGCAGCCGCCGCCTGACCAGCGGCGCAAGCAGCGTCTCGTGCCAAAAGGCATACAGGTAGCGCGTCGTACTGGGATCGGCGGGATGCGGCTGGCCGTCGGCGCTGATGACGCGGACCCGGATGGTGCTCATCCACAAGCGGATAAGAAGCGCGGCGAGAAAGGCGACCAGGCGGATCGCGAGCGGATGGCGGAGCTTCATGCAAATCTCAAGGGGGCGTGGCATCCTGCCGGGGCGAGCCATGGTGACACATGCCGCGGCACCTCACAAGGCAGATTCTCACGTTGTAGGCACACTCCGTGTGCCGTGATGAGCACGGCACACGGAGTGTGCCTACTACTGGTGCTAGCGTTCCACCATTGCCAGCAGCTCGGCCAGGCTGTGCAGCGATGGCTCTGTGGTCTGCACCGCCTTCCGATCGAGCCACAGCGCCTGCCATCCAGCCGCCCGGGCGCCGAGGATGTCGTTGGTCCAGTCGTCGCCGACCAGCAGAATCTGATCGGTTGGCAGGTCGAGCTGGGCCGCTGCCGCCGCAAAGAACCGGCTGTCGGGCTTGGGAAAGCCGATCTCCGACGAAATGAACGATCGCTCGCAGCGCCGCAGGGTTGGATCGGCCGCGACGATCGCCCGCAATCGGCGGTCGAAATTCGACGCAATCGCCAACCGAAAGCCGCGCTCGGCCAGCTCTGCGAGCGTGGCCGCCACATCGTCAAACAGCCGCCAGCTTTGCGGCTGGGCGAAGTGCTGCCAAAGCGTGCGAAAGAGGGGCCCGCCGGCGTCGGGCACGTCGTCAAAGACCGAGGCGACGATCCGCCGCCAGCGCTCGCGCTCCAGAGACTCGCTGGTCGCCTCGCGCACGAGTCCTTCGCCGGCTTCGGACGCTGCAAACGCGGCCCGCATCCTCCGGCCGACTTCATCGCGGCCGAGCTGCGAGCCGTGTTGCCAGCCGGCGAGATGATAGACGTCGGCCACGGGCGGATCGGCCCGCAGGAGCGTGCCGACGGCGTCGAAGACGATCGCCATCGTCATAGCGGTCAAGCTCCGCGCGCCAGATTCCTCACGCGGAGCGTGAGGACTACGGTTAGCCCAAGAACCGCCCAATGTCCATCATCGTGGCAAACACCATCAGCGACAGGAGGCACAAGACGCCCGCGATCGTCAGGCGAATTTGCAGCTTCTCATCGACCGGCTTGCCGCGGATCCACTCGGCGGCCAGGAACATCATGTGCCCGCCGTCCAAAGCGGGAATCGGCAAAAAGTTCAGCACCGCCAGGTTGGCCGACAGGAGCGTCAGGAAGATCAATAGCATCGGCACGCCTTCGGAGGCAAAGCTGCCGGCGGCGTAGATGATCCCGGCAGGTCCTGACAAATTGCTTGGCGATAGCCGCAACGTCGCCAAACTGGTCAGCACGCGGAGCACCTCCCGCAGACGATCAGTCGTCTCGCGGAACCCAAGCCCCACGGCGCTAGTCCAGTTTTCCGCGTGCCGAATCCGCTTCTTGCCATAGAACGACAGGCCGCGCTGCTCGTCATAATAGTTCTTCGACAAGACGGTCGGCAGCTCGCTCGACTGGCGCTTATCGCCCCGCAGCCAGGTGAGCTTCACCTTGGTCTCGGGAAGAGCCCCTTGCATGCGTGAAACGACAAAGCTCCAGTTCTTCATCGTATTGTCGAGCACGATCGGATCGAATGGCTTGTCCAGCCCGATGGCATCGTCTTCCTGCTCGCGCGCGGCCTCGGAGGCGGGCATGAACTGCGCCTCCACCACCCGGTCGCCCGCCCGCAGGCCGGCCTTGTCGGCCGGGCTGCCCGAATCGACGCTAACCACCTCGGCCGTCACCTCAAACGCCAGGCCGATCGATTCGATCGACGCCGGCCCGCCGTTGGGAAAGGTGTTCTGGAATTGTCGCGGCAACTCGCGCACCACGGGCAGGTTTTTCGTAATTGGCTTGCCATTGCTGTCAATCCGCGTGACCTCGAACTCGATCTGCGCCGGCGAATCGCCCGTTGGAACCAGACGCTGGCCAAGCGTCAGCGGGTCGCCCACGGGCTCGCCGTCAATCGACGTGATGACATCGCCAGGCAAGAACCCCGCCACCTTGGCTGGCGAATTCTCGCGGACCTGTGCGACCGGCCCGATCTTCATCACCAGGCCCACCTCGCGCATCGGCCGCGGCTGAATGACCACGTCGAACTCGCGGCGCTTGCCGGTTTCGCTGGGAGCCTGCCCGTCGGTCTTTTCCACGCGCGATACGGTCACTTTAAGCGGCTCTTTGAACCGCACAGCCAACAGCTCGGTGAGCTGATAGTCCGCGTCGATCCGCTTACCCTCGACGGCCACAATCTCGTCGCGCTCTTCGAGCGGCACGTCCGATTGAAAGTTCAGATAGGCCGCTGCCTTGGCGTATAAGTGCACCTCGCGGGTCCGCTGCGGAATGACGCCCAGCGTGGGACGGTTATTCACCGCCTTGAATCGATCGCTCGGCCGCACCACGTGCCAGTCGCGGCGGCCGTCGGTATGCTGAATCAGAATGTCCAGGTCCTGATCGGTGCCGTTAAGCACCACCTCGCGCATCAAATCTTCCCAGCGGAGGAATTCGTAAGGCTCTCCGGAGCGGCCGAATTGCAGCACCTTATCGCCGGGCTGGATATTCGTCGTCCAGGCGGGGCTGGCCGGCAACGTGCCGCCGATGACGGCGGGCATTTCTGGAACGCCGAACCGGTAGGCAATCGTCGCCATGATGACGGCGAAGATCAGGTTCATGATGACGCCGGCCGAGATGATCGCCATGCGCGCCGGCACGGACTTGGCTGGGTAGCTGCGCGGGTCGAGCTTCGTCTCGCCGGATTCGGTCTTGACCTTCATCCGCTCCGCCTCCGCCTCGGCATTCCGCGGATCGTCGTCCTGGCCGAGCATTTTCACATAACCGCCCAGCGGTAAGATACCGATGCCGTACTCCGTTTCACCCCACTGGAAATGCAGCAGCTTGCTGGGAATTTGCCAGCCGAAGACCTTGGGCATCGGCACGTCGAAGCCGATGTAGAACTTGTCGCACTTCACGCCGCACGCTTTGGCCACGAGGAAGTGGCCCAGCTCGTGCACGAAGATCACAAACCCCAGCCCCGCGCCGACGCTGAAGATCATCCAAGCCAGGTTGCCGATCCACGCCAGCGTGGTCGGTTCGTCGCCGGTCGCCGCAAGGAGTGTCAGCGTCGATAACGAGTTCAGGCACATATCCACCGCGAAATCTCCTGCCGCGCCCATCGATCGACGGCCAATAGCTCGTCGAGCGTGGGTGCGGGGCTGAAGGAATGACTATCCAGGACGGCCCGACAAGCCGAGACGATCTCCATAAACGACAATTCACCCGCCAGGAAGCTCGCCACGGCGGCTTCGTTGGCGGCGTTCAAAACGGCTCCGGCCGTGCCGCCCAATGCCGCCACTTCGCGCCCCAGCCCCAGAGCCGGGAAGCGGTCTTCATCCGGCGGCTCGAAATCCAGCCGCAGGGCCTGGGACAAATCAAGCCGCCTGGCCGGAGAGTCGATCCGGTCCGGCCAGGTCAGGGCGTATTGTATCGGGAGCTTCATGTCGGGCGGGCTGAGCTGGGCCAGCACCGAGCCGTCATTGAATTCTACCAGGGAGTGGACGATCGATTGAGGATGGATCACCACGTCAATCTGTCCGGGCGGCAAATCGAAGAGCCAACGGGCCTCGATGATCTCCAGTGCCTTGTTCATCATAGTGGCCGAGTCGATCGTGATTTTTCGGCCCATCTGCCAGGTCGGATGGGCCAGAGCGTCGGCCACCGTGGCCTGCTCCATTTCACTACGCGTGCGGTCGCGAAACGGACCGCCGCTGGCCGTGAGGATGATGCGGCGCACCGCAGTCATGTCTCTCGGCGTGTGCCCCGGACTACGATCGAGCAGCTGAAACACTGCAGAGTGTTCGCTATCCACGGGCAGAATCTTGGCCCCGCGGGTCGCCGCAAGTTGCGTGACCAGCGGGCCGGCCATGACCAGCGTCTCTTTGTTGGCCAAAGCCACCGTCTTGCCCGCGTCGAGCGCGGCCCAGGTTCCGGTCAGGCCGGCGCTTCCCACAACCGCGGCGACTACCACATCAATGTGCGGCGATTGGACCACCCTCTCCACGGCCGCCTGCCCCGTCAGCAGCTCCGTCCCCCGCGGCAACCCCGACCAATTGAACGTGCGTGCCTGCTCATCGTCGGTGACCACGACATATCGTGGCCCAAATTCCCGGGCCTGCTGGCAAAGTTCGTCGCACGAGCGATGGGCAGTGAGGGCAACCACGGCGAACTGTCCACGCGAATGCCGTACCACTTCCAGCGTGCTGCGGCCGATGCTGCCGGTCGAGCCGAGAATCGCGATTCTGCGGGGAAGGGAGTGCATGGGGCGGGTGAAATGGCGGGAAATCGGGTCTCCCGCCATGACCAGGTTGCTTGTCAATCCGGCGTGAACCGGCAAGAATGATACGGTAATCGTTGGCAACTTTCGCCGAAACTCGCGCCGCCAAGTGACCAGCGAAGAAGCACCTAACTCAAATTCTGGATTGGACTTCCGTTAAGTCGGGTCATTGTAGCGCGGAGGCGGCAAACGGGCAATCCGCAAAGTCGCAGCCTAACTCGCGTGCCGGCTTGGCGTTACGGCTAAACCTACGCCGCCTGGAAGCGGCCCGCTCTTTGCTACTTGCATTTCCGTCCCATTCCGACTGCCCTTTTGTTGATTTCGCACATCGGACGCATCCTCTATGTCGCAAGATAACAACCCGAACCGGCAAAACTCTGAACGCAATTCGTCGTCCGGTTCGAGTTTGCTCCTGTGGGCAGGCGTGATTATCGCCGCGGGGTTGCTCGTCGCCTTCTGGTCGCAGAACTGGTTCTATTATGAGATCAGCGCCAGCGATTTGGTGGCCCTGGCCGAGGCCAGCCCGCACGTCGAGCGCGGCAGCCTCGAGTTTCGCGATGGCAAAGCGGGATCGCTCGACATCCGCGACTCCAAAAGCAAGCTGCCGAAGACCCTGCGGATTTCCGATCTGAAGAGTGTGGTCGTCCGCGACCGGTCAGCCGTCGGGACGATCGATGTCGTCACCCTCAAACCTGAGGGGGCGTCGAAAACCCTTCAGCCCGACAACTCCACCTTCCGCGACGATGTCGATTTTCGCAGCTTCTTCCCGGATAAAGGGGCCTATCGCGACCAGCTCGACAAGCTGCTCAAAGACAACAACATCGACGCCAAGTACGACGGCGGTCCCAGCCCCTGGGACCAGCAGGCCCCTTGGATTCTTATTTTCGTGCTCGGTTTGTTTCTCGTCTACTTCATGCTCCGCCGCCTGCTTGGTGCTGGCTCGCCCATGTCGTTCGGCCGCAGCCGCGGCAAGCTCTATGCCCAGGAAGACCTCGGCGTCACGTTCAACGACGTGGCCGGCATCGACGAGGCGGTCGAGGAAGTGCGCGAAGTCGTCGATTTCCTCCGCTCGCCCGAAAAATACCAGCGGCTGGGAGGGCGCATTCCCAAGGGCGTGTTACTCGTCGGCCCGCCCGGCACCGGCAAG
>JAKEHX010000033.1 GCA_022614795.1 Planctomycetaceae bacterium
CGCCCAGTCCCCACCCACGGCATCACACGACGAAACTCTCGCGTGATGAGGCGTACAAGCAAGTTGCCGGCCCGCCGATCTCCGACTCCCGCGAGCGGAAGGGAAACGGTGGGGCCTTCTATCAGTTCTGCCGCCAACAGGGCCTCTGGCCGAAAGCCGTCTCCGGCTGGGACCCGCGCGAGGAGCGCGAGAAATTCGCCCCGTTCATGCCGGTCGCCAATGTCACGGCAGACTATCCGCCGACCCTGCTGATCCACGGCGACAAAGATACCGACGTGCCGTACGAGCAATCGACGCTGATGGCGGACCAACTCACAAAGCACCACGTTAAACATCAGCTGATCACGCTGGCCGGCGGCGAACATGGGCTCGCCGGCGCCGATCCCAAGGCCGTCGAAGAAGCAAACCGGGCGGCGATCGAATTCCTGAAGAAGCACTTGTTGCCATGAAGCGCCTGTCGCTTGTGACCTGCATCCTGACTGTGATTTGTATACTGTCCAGCGCCCTCGCATCCGCGAGCGCTCAGGACAAGCCGAACTGGATTCGCGTCACGGACAACGCCGGCTGGCAGCCGCGGGATTCGTCGGGCGAAGTCGTCTTTCGCGACCAGTTATGGCTCTTGGGAGGCTGGTTCCAGTCGTTCGAAGCCCCGCCGCGCGACGTGTGGAGTTCGGCCGACGGCAAGACGTGGAAGCTCGCCCTCAAGGAGGCCCCGTGGAAACACAGCGACTTGCCGATGACGCTGGTCTTCAAGGACAAAATGTGGCTTCTCGGCGGCTGGTACAACGGCCGCCTGCCCGGCCACTCGGCGTCGGCTGAGGTCTGGTCGTCCGCGGACGGCGTGAACTGGGAGCAAGTCACCGCCAATGCCCCTTGGTCGCCGCGCCTGGCGGCAGGAGCCGTAGTGTTCCAGGACAAAATGTGGATTCTCGGCGGCACCGAGAACTACTATTTCGGCGACGAAAAGAGCCTCAAAAGCGACGTCTGGTCTTCCGACGACGGCAAGGACTGGAAGCAGGCCACCGCCGACGCGGGGTGGTCACCGCGAGCCTATCACCAAGCGGTGGCGCTGGGCGAGCGAATGATTGTCCTCGGCGGCGGCAATTACGTCCCCAAGTATCACGCCAAAAGCGACGTCTGGTCCTCTACCGACGGCATCCACTGGCGGGAAGAAACCGCAGCCGCTCCCTGGCCGCCGCGGCTTTGGTTTCCAGCCGTCACGCATCGCAATCGCATCTGGGTCATTGGCGGCTGGTCGAACAATCCCAACCGCAACTGGAACGACGTCTGGCACTCGCGCGATGGCAAGGAGTGGAAACAGCTCGAGACTCCCACGATCTGGAAAGAGCGGCACGAGCATTCGGCCTACGTCTTCCAGGACGCGATCTGGATCGCCGGCGGCCACGCCCAGCCGCTGTCCAATGAAGTCTGGAAGCTGGAGCTGCCCGTGGACTGAAATGAGTAAGACAGAATGATGAAGGCAGAATGATGGGGGAACGACGGAACGTCATCGCACAATCTCGCTCCTATGATTCTGCCCTTATCATTCTGCCATTCCGCAGTGAATGGTTCGTCGGCAGATCATTTTGAATCCGGCGGCTTCGGCGTCGGCACCACGCCAAACCGGATGCTCGTCGAGTGCGCGGCCGACCGATGCACGCGGTGCGTCGCCTTCTGAAAATCCTCCGGCCTGGCGAAGTAGATATTCGGCACGAACGTCTGCGGGTTGCGATCGACCAGCGGAAAACACGTGCTCTGAATCTGGATCATGAGCCGATGGTTCTTCTGAAACCGATGCAGCACGTCCAAGAGCTCGAACTTGATCTGCGCCGGCTGGCCGGGGACGAAGGGTTCGGGATTCTCGAAGCTCCGGCGATACCGGCCGCGAAACACTTCGCTCCGCACGAGCATCTGATAGTGCGGCTGGGCCGCAGCTTCGGACGATCCGGGGAAGACGTCGATCAGCTTCACGATAAAGTCGGCGTCAGTCCCGCTCGTCGAGACCCACAAATCGACGTCGAGCGGGCCGGCCACAAGCAGATCGTCTTCCAGGACCGGCGTCTCATACACGAGCACATCGGGCCGCCGGGCCGCGAACCGCTGGTCGTCGGTCATGTACTCAATCGCCATCTGCGGCGTGATGCGCTCGGTGAACGGCACCGGCCGCGACGGATCGCTGACGTATTCGTCGAAGGCCTTGGTCGCCGTCGGAGCGACCGCGTCGAGCAGCCCCTTCTCGTGCAGGAAGAGCTGCCGCCGCTGGCTGTTCTTGGGTGGCCAGGCGTCGAACGTCCGCCAGGCGTTGGCCCCCGTCTCGAACACCGTCGCCTCGGCTGGCGCTGGCCGCCTTTCGTCCTTGAGGTATTTTTCGAAAAACGGGAACTCGATCTCGGCCCTGTAAAACGCCGCCGTCTTCGAGCCGAAATTGGCCGAGCCAAGCCGATCGCCGTCAACCGACGCCCAGCCGCCATGATGCCACGGCCCGACGACCAGCACGTTGTTCACGCTCGGATTCTGCCGCTCGATCGCCTGGTAGGTCTTGAACGAGCCGTACAGATCCTCGGCATCGTACCAGCCGGTGACCACCATGACCGCCGGGGCGACGTTCTTCAGATGCGGCATGATCTCCCGCCGCTTCCAGAATTCGTCGCGGTTGGGGTGGGCCATCATGTCGTTCCAGAACGGCGCGGCATCCTTGAGCAGGTTCCGAGTCACGCTTTCCATGCTTCCCGCTTCGAGAAACAGCTCGTAGCCGTCGAGCGTCGGGTAAACGACCGGCGGCGTTTTCTCGGTGGTCGGCTTGGGTCGGTCCTGGGCGTTGTTGCCCAGCCAGCGAAAGGCATGGGCCAGAAAAAACGCCCCGTTGTGCAGGAAATCGTCGAAATACCAGTCGCCGACAGGCGCCTGCGGCGAAACCGCCGCCAGAGCCGGATGGGCATCGATCATGCCCGCCGAACAATAAAAGCCCGGATAAGAAATGCCATACATCCCCACGCGGCCGTTGTGCCCTGGCACATTGGCCAAGAGCCACTCGATCGTGTCGTAGGTATCGCTGCTTTCATCGACGTCGGTCGGCTTCGACTTCTTCGCGACGTGGGGCGTGACCTGGATGAACTGCCCGCCCGAAAGGAAGCGGCCACGGACATCCTGATTCACGAAGATGTAGCCCGCCTTGACGAAGTGCTCGCTTGGACCCAAATTCGCCGCGTACTTGTCCTCGCCGTAGGGCGCCACCGAATACGGCGTCCGCTTCATCAGGATCGGATATTTGCGCGTCGTATCCTTGGGCGAGTAGACGGCCGTGAATAGCTCGACCCCATCGCGCATCTTGACGCGGTGCTCGCGCTTGTCGTAGTGCAGGCGGATGTAGCTTTCGAGCGATTCCGGCTGCTGCCCGAAACAGAGCTCACACGTTCCCCAAATCGCCAGTAACAGAGCGGTCCAAAGGATGCGGTGCATGGTGTCAATCTCAAGGACGATCTAGTTCACTCGGTTTCCAGAAAATTGCCCTGCGCGTCCATCATGGCTGCGGCTGGCAAGTATTGCCATGCTTCGCCCAAAGCCGCCCGCATCTGTGGGTCCTTGCCGATCCGCAGGCTCTCGACAATCACGCGCTGCATCTGGACGATCCCTTCGGCGACTTGCTTCGTGACGCGCGACTCATCTACAAAGTCCACCTCGGAGGGGTCGTACGAAGCTTCGAGCTTTTCGTCGATCTTGGCCAGCTCCTGCATGACGGTCTTGAGCTTGGGTGCAGATGCCTTGGCGGTGGGCACGTCCTTGATGGCCTCCAGCATGTCGGCCGCCTCTTGGCATTTGGCGTTCCACTGTTTGAAGAGCAGAGTGTTCTGAGCTGGCCCCACGGAGCACGCAGGGATGACCAGCATCATCAGCCCCACAGCAACCAATAGACCGGCCCGGCGATACATTGTTGACTCCGTGAGTTCGCGCCTCAGGGGCCGGATGCTGATTCTTGCGTACTTATCGTAATGACTGCCGACTACCGAGTACACTCACTCACGACTCACTCCCCACTCAATTAAAATGCCGACAAGCGAACTGACGCTCCCTCACAAGGTTCTCTCCCATGCGCTCCCCTGCCCTGCTCTGCCTGCTTTGTGCCACTTTGTGTTCTTTGTGGTTCACATCCGCCGTCGGCCAAGAAGCCAAACCGGGCGAGCCGCTCGCGGGCACAAAGCCGCTGGCGACGGAGGGGGACATCGCGGCCCAGTTGGTCGCGGGAATCGACAAGTTTTTGCTCCGCGAGATCGACCTCTCGGTCGAGCGGCGGGCCAAACACTGGAAGCGTGACTTCAGCTCCCCCGAGGCCTACAACAAGTCGATCGAGCCCAACCGCCAGCGGCTGGCGAAAATCCTGGGCGTCGTCGATGAGCGCGTAAAGTATGACGCGCCGGAACTGGTCGGCACGACGAAGCAATCGGCCCTCGTCGGCAAAGGGGAGAACTACGAAATCTTTGCCGTCCGCTGGCCAGCGGTGCGCGATGTACACGGCGAAGGTCTTTTGCTCGTACCGAAGGGCGAGAAAGTCGCCGACATCATCGCCATTCCCGACGCCGATCAGACCCCCGAGCAAATCTGCGGCCTGACCGAGGGCGTGCCCCCCGAATCGCAATTCGCCCGCCGCCTGGCCGAAAACGACTGCCGGGTGCTCGTGCCCACGCTCATCAGCCGCGAGATGGCCAAGCGTTCTCCGCCCGGTCAGCCGGGCCGGGCGAACCTGACCAACCGCGAGTATCTCTACCGCCCGGCGTTTGAACTCGGGCGGCACTTGATCGGCTACGAAGTGCAGAAGGTGTTGGCGGGCGTGGATTGGTTCACGAAAGAGTCGGCTGACAAGGACTCGAATATATGGGTCATGGGTTACGGCGAAGGAGGCATGATTGCACTCTACGCAGGCGCGCTCGATACACGGATCGACTCGACTTGTGTGAGTGGTTACTTCAGCACCCGCGAGCGGATCTGGGATCAGCCGCTCGATCGTAACGTTTTTGGCCTGCTCGAACAATTTGGCGATGCCGAATTGGCTGCATTGGTGGCACCGCGCAATTTGGTCGTCGAAGTCGCCAGCTATCCGCAAGTTTCGCTTCCCAGCGAAGGCGGCGCCCCTGCAGTCCTGCAAAGCGGCCGCGAACATGCCGGGCAGGAATTCGAGCGATTGGCGCCGCTGTCAAAAGCCTGGGGCGGACGGCCCACTTGGCTGACCATGGTCTTCGGCGGCGGCCTAGAGCCACTGGGCGTGAAGATTTCCGGCTGGAAGACGCTGCTGCGAAAGAAGAACGAGCTTGAGGTAGCAAACGACAAGTGGCCGACGAGGATGGGCGAACTTGATGTTTCATCTCGCCAACACCGTCAACTCGCCGAAATCGACCGCGACACGCAGCTTCTCCTCGCCGAAAGCCCTTACGTACGCCAGAAGTTCATGCAGACGCTCACCGACTGCAAGTCGGTCGAAGCGTACAAAAAAGTGGCGGATGATTACCGCGAGTTCTTTGCCACGCAGGTCATCGGCCGGTTCGAAAATTCGCTGCTGGAGCCCAATCCCAAGAGCCGCAAGAGCTACGACACGGAAAAATGGGTCGGCTACGAGGTCGTGCTCGACGTGTTTCCGGATGTGTTCGCCTACGGCATTCTCTGCCTGCCCAAGGATCTGAAGCCCGGGGAGAAGCGGCCGGTGGTGGTCTGCCAGCACGGCCTGGAGGGGCGGCCGCAGGACACGATCGGCGAGCAGGGCTCGCAGTATTACAGCGGCTTCGCGGGCAAGCTGGCCGATCGCGGCTTCATCACGTTCGCGCCGCAGAACATCTACATCGGCAAGGACGACTTCCGCACGCTCCAGCGGAAGGCCAATCCGATCGGCAAGACGCTGTTTTCAATCATGGTGCCGCAGCACCAGCAGATTTGTAACTGGCTGAGGACGTTGCCCAACGTCGATGGCGACCGGATCGCGTTTTACGGCCTGTCGTACGGCGGCAAGAGCGCGATGCGGATTCCACCGCTCGTCCCCGATTATTGCCTGTCGATCTGCTCGGCCGATTTCAACGACTGGGTTGATAAGAACGCCTCGACGCGGGCCCCCTACAGCTACGTCTGGACCGGCGAGTACGAGATTTTCGAGTTCGATCTGGGGAGCACATTCAATTATGCCGAGATGGCCGCCCTGATCGCTCCGCGGCCCTTCATGGTCGAGCGGGGACATTTCGACGGCGTGGGCGTCGATGAGCGGGTCGCCGCCGAGTACGCCAAGGTGCAGCGGATTTACAACGTCCAGCTCGGCCTGCCCGACCGCTGCCGCATCGAGTGGTTCGTCGGCCCGCACAAGATCAACGGTGTGGGGACGTTTGCGTTCTTGCACGAGCACTTGAAGTGGCCAGCGCCGGTGGAAGGAAAGTAGCCGCGGGTCGAACAGATGAAACACGGATCTGCCGGACAAATCTCACACAGAGGCACAGCGGCACGGAGGCCGAGCGGAGAATCCACTGCGCCTCCGTGCCTCTGTGTGAGAAACTCTCCGACTGGCGCAACGATCACGCGACGAGGTTTGCTGGCGGCCGGTGTCACAGCGGGATTGTCGAGGATTGCAATTGGACAAGAGCCATCGCCCGCCCTCGTTGCCATCACGCTCGATTTGGAAATGAGCCGGAATTTTCCGACGTGGGAGATGACGCACTGGGACTTTGAAAAAGGGAACCTGAATGAGGAGACAAAGCTGTACGCCGTGGAAGCGGCGCGGCGCGTCAAGGAGCGCGGCGGACGGATTCATTTCTTTGCCCTGGGACGGACGCTGGAGCAGGACAACATTGAGTGGCTGAAGGCAATCGCGGAGGACGGCCATCCGATCGGCAACCACACCTATGACCATGTCAACGTGAAGGCGACGAAGGGGGCGGACATCCAGTTCCGCTTTCAGCGATCGCCCTGGCTCATCGAAGGACGCCAGCCGGCGGAGGTGATTCGCGAGAACATCCGGCTCACCAGCGCGGCCCTGAAGTCGCGGCTGGGGATTGATGCAGCCGGCTTTCGGACGCCGGGGGGCTTTGGGCCGGGGCTGGCCGACCGCGAGGACGTGCAAAAGATGCTGCTGGATTTGGGTTTTCGCTGGGTCAGCAGCAAGTATCCCGGGCATGCCAACAGCCGGCCGATGGAGGAGCCTAGCGCGGAATTAATCGCGAGCATCGTCGCCGCTCAGAAGGAGGCCCAGCCGCTCGTGTATCCCAGCGGGCTGGTCGAAGTGCCGATGAGCCCGATCAGCGATATTGGGGCCTTTCGCACGGGGCGCTGGAAGCTGGAGTGGTTCCTCAGGACAATTCGCTTGGGGGTCGAATGGGCGATCGAAAATCGGGCCTGTTACGACTTATTGAGCCACCCGTCGTGCCTGTACGTCGTCGATCCCAAGTTCCAGGCGATCGACCTGATTTGCGACGTTGTCGAGCAGGCACGGGGACGGGCCAGGCTGGCTACGCTAGAGGAATTGGCCGGACGAGCGCGATAGCGAAGTAGCAGCCACACTCCGTGTGCCGTGTGCTCCACGGCACACGGAGTGTGCCTGCTACCTTAAGAACTCCTCCTGAATGAACTTCGCAGCGGCGTCCCACGATTTGGCGGCAGCTGCGAAATCGACCTGCATGGCTTTGACGGTCTTGGGAGTTTCGACTCGCGGCTTGGTAGCGACGGCGGGATTCAACGGAATTTGTGCGCTCGCGCCTAAGGCCAGCTTCGACTCGACCTCTGGCGTGAGCAGGTAGTCGATCAGCTTTTTGGCGGCCACCGGATTCGGGCCTCCTTTGATCATCGCGATCGTGTTGGGGATGAACAGCGTGCCGAGCTGCCCCTCTTCGCGATCGGGATAAACGATCGCCACCGGCTGAGCCCGCTCGATCTCGATGATGGCATCGTCGGTGTCGGTCAGGCCGAAGGCAATCTGGCCGCTGGCGGCTGCGAGGGCCACTTGCTTGTTGCCGCCGAGGATTTGCACGTCGTTGGCCCGCAGGCTGCGGAGGAACTCCTTGGCCTTTTCCTCACCCAGTGCGGCGAAGAGGCAGGCGACGTGGCTGGCGGTGGTGCCCGCAATCGGCCTGGTGATGCCCACCTTCCCCTTCCACTTGGGATCGGCCAGGTCATAGATCGACTTGGGCCGCTCGTTCTCCTTGACGAGCCTGGTATTCACGATCAACACTCGCGCCCGCGCGGCGAATCCGTGCCAGGCGCCGGTGGGTGAGCGATACATCTCGGGGAATTTCGCTGCGGCGGGGGACAAATAGGCCTCCACCAGGCCCTTCTGCTCCAGCCGCAGCGTGTTCAGGATTTCGTTGTTCCAGAAGACGTCGCAGCGGGGGCGATTGGCTTCCGCGATGATCGCGGCGGTCAGGCCGACCGTCTTAGTGCTCTCGATGTCGTACTTGGACAGGACCTTGATCCCTGTCGTTTTCTCAAAATCGTCCAGCACGGGCTCGGAGAACTCGCGGTCCAGGGCGGCATAAACGACCACCTCGCCCGGCGAAGATGTTCCGCCCGGGGGCGAATTGGCATCGCAGCCGACCAAAACGTGCAGAAATGCGATCAGCAGTGCAACCGCGGCGGCCTCTGGCGAGTAGGTTCGCATAGGAGAATCCTTCAAGTACGATAATAGCGGCATCCTTACTCGCTGGCCTGGGCCCGTATGGAATCGGCTGCAATTGCCCCACCGACGCGTCCGCCGCTGCCCTCAGTAGCCCCGCGCGTTGATATCGCTGACCTGGTCGTTCAGCGTACAGAGGTCGTAGAGCCAGCCGACGAGGAAGAATCCGCCGGTGAGCATCCAAAGAATCCCGGTGACGATCTTGCCCATGTAGAACCGATGGATCCCAAAAAGCCCGAGGAAAACAAGTAAGAGCTAGGCAATGTTGTAGTCCAGGCGCCCGGCGACGTAACGGCGGTCTGCCCTGGCGTCCATCCACGGAATCAGAAAAAGGTCAACGATCCAGCCGATCAGCAACAGGCCGAAGGTGAAGAACCAGATTGTGCCGGTGACCGGCTTGCCGTAATAGAAACGGTGCATTCCCAGAAAGCCGAGCACCCAGCAGAGATAGCCGACGACGATCGAGTGGGTGCTCTGGCGAGCGGCGGGGTAGGTGATGGCAGTGGCCATGTGCGCGGTCTCCTTCATCTTTGCTATTCGGCAGACGTTTGCGGATCTTGCCATTAGCCGGGACCAAACCTGGTCCCGGAACCGCTCGGCAGGAGGACCGGGAGCAGGTTTGCTCCCGGCTAGGGGCACATTCAGCGCCCCACCATCAAGCCCATGAGGCCCATGCAAACAATCGTTGCGATTATCACCGCGATGACGAGGCCGATGACGCCCGCGATCTTAGCGTAAGAGGTCGGCGCGGTGCCGGTGCACTGGCCCGTCTGCCCATTGACCAGAAAGCGGTGGACCTGGTCCCGATAGCGATAGGCCATGATCCAGACCGGCAAGAGGACCGGTTCGCCGGTCAACCCTTCGACGCGGACATTGACACGCAGGTTGCGGCAGTTGCCGGGAACGTATTGGCGGCAGGCGTTGCGCTCCAGGTCCATCAGGCCTTCGTGGGCCAGAGGACGGGCGTACTTCCGCTGCACGCGGAACTGCTCATAAACGACGTTTTCGAGGTCCACTTTGTCGGGCGAAACGCCGGCGGAAAGTTCATAGGGGCAAATGGCGCTGGTTTCCACGGGCGTGAGGACGCTGCTGGCGCCGACCAAGAGGCCGCTGTAGTTCGACTGGTTCTGGCCGCTTAGCGGCGCCCAGTCGCCACTGGCGCCAAATGGTTTCTCGCTGGTGTCGGCGGTCCAGTAGGTGAACACGCGGCCCGCGAAGACCCAGTACGGCACGTAGACCTTGGTGAGCTTTGTCACCTCGGCGGTCCGGGCCAGGTCGCCCGGCCGCCAGTAGGTGCTCCCCAGCCACTGCCGCAGCCGGGCCAGGGCATCGCTCTCTTCAATGGCAAACGGCACCACCCAGTGAGGCCGCAACATTTTCTGGTTGGCCTGCTCGTTGAGCCTTTCGGAGCCGCAGAAAGGGCAGCGGAGCGCCTGGGCCGAGGCGTCGTAGCTCATGCTCGCGCCGCAACCTTCGCACTCGAAGTTGTGCGTGGCCAGGTACGTCGCCTGGCGGTCTTGCTCAGTGCCTTGGCAGGGCGCCTCGGTGCCGCAATTCGCGCAGAACAAGTCCTCCTCGTCGAGCAAGGCGAGGCAGACGGTGCATTTAGTCAATAAATCGGACATGTTCAGGCAATCCAGCTCTATCGCATGCTGCTCAGGATCCACACGACGACGACGATCAGCGCGATGAGGCCCAGGGCGACGCCGACTGCGATGCCAATCCGCGTGCCCGAGATCGGCTTGTCGCCCGCGAACCTCCCCGTCTGGCCGTTGATCAGGAAGCGATAGACCTTGTCCTGGTAGCGGTAGCTGAGGATGTAGATGGGCAGGAGGCAGAGATCGGACCCTTCGTGGCTGAAGTCGGTTTCGACGGCCAGCCCGCTGTGCGTGTCGCCTGGGAGAAATGCTGCGATGTTTCGCTGCTCCTGGCGATGAAACTCCTCATGGCACAGTTTCAACGCCTCGTCGCGGCCCACCGAGTATTCCTCCGCCAGCCAGCCGGCGAGGAAATAGGGCTCGTAGCGTTTCAGTGCGGGCAAATTGAACGGCTGGATGCGGAGCGACTGATCCTGTGGGAGGCCGCGGCTGCCCGAGACAAGGTAGCCGCTGTAGTAACGGTGGTGGCGACCCGACAAAGGCCACCACTCGGTTTCCTGCACCCGGCGCGTGTGGTGCTGAACATTGCCCTTGGCGTCGCACGTGGTGTAATGCTCGGTGCGATACCAATGCTCGCCGATCTGGGCCTGCCACTGGCTCTGGGCAAGCATCGAGAACGACCAGAACGGCAAGTAGATTCCCTTCATCTTGTCGGCGATCGACGCGGCAGCGAGATCGCCCGGGCGATACCACGTGTTCTCGGCCAGCCAGGCGCGGAATTTTTCCTGTGCCTGCTCGGGCGTGACGGCGAAGCCGATGACGAACTCCGGCCGCTGGCGGCCCGATTGACCGGCCGGTACCTCCACGACATAGGTCGAATCGCAAAACGGGCAGACATACGACCGCTGGTTCGGATCGGTTGCGACTTCGGCGCCGCACGTCTTGCACTCAAGGTGTTTGGTGAGGGGCGAATCGGAGGGCTCTGGCGGGCCGCGGTCGTGCGGCTTGCCTGCTCCGCGGGGGGCCGTGCTGCGGTCTGGCACTGAGCGGTCTTCAGACTCAGGCCGCGCCAGAGGGATTTTAGCGGGAAAATCCGGATTCACCGTCCCGCAGGCGGGGCAGAACCGATCGAGCGGCTCAACCGGCGTGGCGCAAGCTTCGCAAGGCTTGCCCGATGGTGCGGCGACCTCGGCGTCCACCACAGGGACGTCGACCCATTGGATGTCGGGCACGGCGATTTCAGATTTCAAATTTCGGATTTCAGATTTCATTCAGCGCAAAGTGTAATTCGACGTTGGCCGCGCTAGATTGCGGATTGTAAATCTGACATCTGAAATCTGAAATCTGAAGTTAGCTGTGCATTCTCACTTCCGCCTCGCCTTCCACGATGATCGCGGCTTCGGCGGCTGCTAGTTCCGCCAACCGGCAGCGGACGACCTCCTCCGGTTGAAACTTCCTGGCCAGGCGGACATAGGTGCTGTGGTGGCGGGCTTCCGATTCGAACAGGCTGCCGTAGAACGCCGCTAATTCACGGTCGGCCAGCCGATCGCGCAACAGGCCAAACCGCTCGCACGAGCGGGCCTCGATCAGCCCCGCCACTAGCAGCCGATCGACGGCCCGCAGGGGCTCGTGCTTGCTGACAAGCTCGTGGAGGCGCTCGCCGTAGCGGCTGGGGGGCAGCTTATAGAACCGGATGCCGCGGCGGTCGAGGATCGCCCGGACCTGGTGAAAGTGGTCCAGCTCCTCCTGGACGATTTCGGTCATCGCCCGCGCCAGCTCGGCATGTTCGACGTACGAAAACAGGAGGTTCATCGCCACGCCCGCCGCCTTCTTTTCGCAGTGGGCATGGTCGATGAGCAAGAGATCGAGCCGCTCCTGAACCTGAGCGAGCCAGCGGTCGGGCGTGGGGGCGTGGAGGCTGAGCATACGGGGCATCTTACGAATGGATCACCGTGAATAGAATGGGCAAGTTGAGTTTGACGGACGGCTGACCGTCCTGATCTCGAAGTCATCGTTTGCATCATGATCCTCCTTTCCGTCCACGAGATCACTAAGCACTTTGGCCCGGAGCCGGTGCTGGCCGGCGTGACGTTCGATCTTCGTCCGGGCGAGCGGGCGTCGCTCGTTGGGCCCAACGGCGCCGGCAAGACGACGCTGATGCGGATCATCGCCGCAGCCGAGCAGGCCGACAGCGGCCGGGTCGAGCTGCATTCGTCGGCTCGTCTGGGTTACCTGGAGCAGCATCCGGAGTTTGAGCCGGGCCACACCGTGTGGGACGAGGCGCATTCGGCCCTGGCCGCAATTGCGGACCTGGCCCTCACGTCGGAGGAGCTGGCCAGCGCGATCGCCACCGAGACTGAGCCGGACGAGCGAAAGCGGCTGGAGCACCGTTTCGAGCACATTCAATACGAGCTGCATCACCACGACGCGTACAACCTCGATTACCGCATCGAGCGGATTCTTGAAGGGCTCGGCTTTGCCAAATCGTCGTTCCAGCACGAAGTGGGCAAGCTCTCAGGCGGCCAGCAGAACCGGCTCTTGCTCGCCAAGCTGCTGCTGGCCGAGCCCGACCTGATGCTGCTCGACGAGCCGTCGAACCACCTCGATATCGACGCCACCGAGTGGCTGGAGAACTTCCTCATCGAGTCGGAGCAGGCGATGCTCGTCGTCAGCCACGACCGCTATTTCCTCGACCGCACGACCAACCGCACGCTCGAGCTGTATCAAGGGACGGTCGAGTCGTATCCCGGCAACTTCACGCAGTACAAGCGGCTCAAGGCGGAGCGGCTGGAGGTGCAGAAGCGGACGTACGAGCGGCAGCAGGAAGAAATCGCCAAGATGGAGGATTTCATCCGCCGCTACCACTTCGGCGAGCGCCACCAGCAGGCCGAGGACCGCCGCAAAAAGCTCGAGCGGATCGAGCGCGTGCCCGCGCCCCGTGAAATCGCCGCCCCGCCGATGGGCTTTCCCCCCGCTTCGCGCACCGGCGACATTGTGCTCCGGGCCGAGCACCTGACCAAAGGTTTCCCCGGCAAGCCGCTGTTTGACGATCTGTCGCTCGATATTCTTCGCGGCGAGAAATGGGGCATTCTCGGACCCAACGGCTGCGGCAAGACGACGCTGCTCAGGTGCCTGCTCGGGCAGTTGGCGCTCGACGAAGGCCGCGTGATTCTCGGCACGGGCGTGAAGATCGGCTATTTCGACCAGATGCTCAGCGGCCTCGATCCCCAGGAGCAAGCGCTCGATGCCGTGCGGCCTTCGCACAAGGAGTTTCTCGAGCAGCAACGGCGCGACTTACTTGCCAGGTTTGGCGTGACCGGCGACATGGTGTTTCAGAAGATCGGCAGCCTCAGCGGCGGCGAGCAGAACCGGACGGCCTTGGCCCGCCTCGCGGCCAGCGACGCGAATTTCCTGATCCTCGACGAGCCGACCAACCACCTCGACCTATGGGCCCGCGGCTCGCTGGAGAAGGCCCTGCGCGAGTTCGATGGATCGGTAATCTTCGTCAGCCACGACCGCTATTTTCTCAACCAGGTCGCAACAAAGCTCTTGATCGTCGAGCCGGGCAGGTTTCGCGTCATTGACGGCAACTACGACACGTATTTGCACTTCGTGAAACAAGGGCTAGTCCGGGAAGCCCGCGCCGCCGTCGCGGCCCATGAGAATTCTCTAGCCGGAGCCAAACCTGGTCAGCGTGCGCCGCGCGACGATAGCGCGAGCACCAAATCCACCAAAGAGCGCCGCAAGCGCAAATATCCATATCGCAAAGTCCCGGAAATCGAAGCCGACATTGCCCAGCGCGAAGCGCGGATTGAAGCGCTGCACCAGCTCTTCGCTTCGGAGGAAGTTTTGCGCGACGGGAGCCGGATCAAGCAGCTCAAAGCGGAGCTGGAGGAACACGAATCTGCACTGCCGCGACTCTACGAGCATTGGGAGGAAGCGAGCGAAATGAATTGACGGGCTCCCCTTTCGACGGGGCGCGTGAAAGTACCATGAAAATTCCCTGAAACGGTGTTTTCACGGTTGCCGATAACCTAACGGCTTTGTAATCTTTCTCGAGTGGGCGTAGGTCAGGTGTCTGTCGATTTCCGCCGAAATGCCGCTGCATGCCCTCGCAACCATTCAAATCTGACACTATCAAGCTGTTGCGGTCGCCCGCGGCGTTCGCGGCGATTGTCTGGCTGCTAGCCGCCTTGTTGGCATTGCCGCAAGGGGTGCTATCCAGCCGGCCGGCCGCGCCCATGCCGGGCCTTCCGATTGGCCAGCTTCCAGGCCAGTCAGAAGAAGAGTCCGAATCGTGGCCGAAATCCGAAACGCGCCACGCCCCGCAAATTGCCGGCAGCGGCCGCGGCAAGCGCTCGTGGGATAACCAGTTTCGCTCCCTCATGCATTTCGATCTGGTCCATGTGGCGCGAATTTCGGGCCGCCCCACGATGTGCTCCGTTCTCGCGGGCGATCGCGCGTCCACCAGCCGGCTGCGCTGTTGATCGGCTTGCGCGCCGGGCCGTCACATTTGGTCCATGAGCGGCGCGCCTCAATTGCTTGTTCTGTCCGAGACGGTTCTCCATCCGTCCCATCTGCCAGCCAGTTCGCGGCGCGGCGCGATTTTAACCCAATCGCCCTGCGCGGCATCCTCCCTAACCCAGACCCACCGAGACTGCCATGGATAAGATCATCGCCGGCGTCCAGCGCTTCCGCAGCCATGTGTATCCCAGCGACCGCGACTTCTTCGAGCATCTCGCGCGCAAGCAGCAAAAGCCGATCGCCCTGTTCATTACCTGCGCCGACTCGCGCATCCATCCCAACCTGATCACCCAGACGGACCCGGGCGATCTGTTTTTGATCCGCAACGCGGGGAACATCGTCCCGCCGCACGGCGGCCCTGTCGGAGGCGAGGCGGCCACCATCGAGTACTCGATCGAGGTCCTCGGCATCCGCAACATTATCGTCTGCGGCCATTCGCAGTGCGGGGCGATGAAGGCGATGCTCGAAGATCCGCATCTCAACGACTTGCCGGCCGCCAAGGCCTGGTTCCAGCATGCCGAGGCTACGAAGCGGATCGTCCGGGCCAAGTACGCCGACCTATCGCCCGAGGAGCGACTGGTCGCGGCTACCGAGGAAAATGTCCTGGTCCAGCTCAACAATCTCAGCACCCACCCCAGCGTCGCCGTCCACCTTTCAGCCGGCGAGCTCAAGATTTTTGGCTGGTACTACGACATCGGCAGCGGCCAGATTCTGCAGTACGACCAGTCGCTGACGCACTTCCGCGAGCTGGACGGCCAGGCCCATGCCACAAGCCCGCTGCCGGTGCGCAGCTTCAAAGTCGCAGCGTCCATCGTCTGACCATCGCCTAGCGGCCTTCTGAAGGAGCGTGACGATGAGGAAAACTGAACCTACAGCGGAGCATCGCGGCGGACGGCCGGATGCCGCGCGCGAGCGCTCGCTGGCCGAGCGCATCAAATACTTCCTGACACCGATCGACGCGCGGTTTGAGGACCTGCGGCCCGGCACGTGGCCGCTGGTCGTGCTGCGCGACGCAAGCGCCGGCCTGATCGTGGCGATGATGGCCATTCCGCTGGCGATGGGCTTTGCCATGGCGTCGGGCCTCAAGCCCGAGCAAGGCATCGTCGGCGGAGCCGTGGCGGGCCTGGTGGGGGCGCTCTTTGGCGGATCGAAATACCAGGTTTACGGGCCCACGGCGGCCTTCATTCCCGTGATCGCCGGGCTGATGATCGCCTACACCCCGAGGTTTGGTTTCGAGCAGTCGCACGGCACGCTCGTGCTCGCGGCCCTCTTTGCCGGTGTGATCCTGATGCTGGCCGGCGTCGCGCAGCTTGGACGGCTGGCGCGGCTGGTCCCGCATTCGATCGTGGTGGGTTTTACGATCGGCATCGCTGTGACCATCGCCTTGAGCCAGGTGGGGGAAGTCTTCGGCCTGCATGCCGGATTCAAGCTGACCGAGCACGAACTGGTTGAGCTGAAGGCCAAGGGCGTTGCCGAGCCGATCCTGGGCAAGCTGGCGACGTTCACGGACCGCGAGTTCGATACGCGCACGCAATTTCTAGCGGGCCTGGGCGGGTCGCTTTCGACCGAGGAATTGGCTTCTTGCGAAGAAGCAGTGTGCAAGGAAGCGGAGCTGAAAATGCCCCCGCATTTCTTTGAAAAGCTGAAAGTCATCCGGGTTCACTTCGGCGAGTTCAAGGGGGATGCCCTGCTGCTGGCGCTGGTGACCTTTCTCGCGACCAACTACCTGCTCAAAATTTCGATTTACATCCCGGCGCCGCTGATTGCGATCGGGGCGGGCATTCTACTGTCGTACGCCTTGCATGATCCCGAGCTGACGACCATCGGCGGCAAGTACGGTGCGATTCCGACCAACTTCTTCGTCCTCACGCCCCCCTTGCTTCCATCGTGGGAATGGGATGTGCTCGTCAACATTGCGTATCTCACCATCGCCATCGTCTTCGTCTCCGGCGTCGAGAGCCTCTTGTGCTCGCGGATGGCGGACCGACTGGCGGACAATCGCGGCACGCCGTTCGATCCAACCAAGGAATTCTGGGGGCAGGGCCTCGTGCAGATCATCGTCCCGCTGCTCAACGGCTTTCCGCACACCGGGGCGCTGGCCCGCACGGCCACTAACATCAAGCTCGGAGCCATCACGCCGCTGGCGGGCATTTTCAAGTGCTTCCTCAAATTGGGGTTGGCCTATTTCCTGGCGCGCTACCTGGAACTGGTTCCCATGGCCTGCATCGGCGGCATCCTGATGTGGGTCGCCTGCAACATGGTAAAACCAGCCGAAATCAAGCAAGTTTTCGCCCACGGCTGGTTTCACATCCTGCTGATGGCGGTGACGGCGGTGATGGTGATCGTCACCGACTTTTTGACCGGCGTGCTGTCGGGCATGGCGCTGTACGGCGCCTTGTTCAGATTCTTCGACACCCCGCGCGACTCTGGCGGTGACTCGTCGGTGAAGGAGCCCGAGGGCGACACGGTCAAGGAAGGGAGCGAAGTCGAAGCTCAAGGCCGGGACGCAGCCGCGGCAGAGGTCGCTTCCTAGAGCCGCACACCGACACGCGAACCGCAGGAGAAGGAACAGATAATGGATGGCTTTCGCAGATTGACGGTGGGGCTGGGACGGACTTCGGCCGACGAGGGGACGATTCGCTATGCGGCCCTGATGAGCCGGTTGTACTCCGTCGAGGAAGTTTGCTTCGTGCATGTGCTGCCGCGGGCGACGCCGGGCGGACCAGCCAGCGCGGCAGCCGAGGTCGAAGCCGAAATGCGGACCCGAGTGGCGGCACCGATGGCGGGCCTGCCGACTGCAAAGTCCGTGCGGTATGCGGTTCTGGAGGGCCCATTAACCGACCAGCTTCTGACGCTGGTCGCCCAGTCGCAGACCGATCTGTTGATCGTAGGCCACGGCTCCGGGCATAGCGGGTGGCGGGCGCTGGCCCGGCGTTTGGCCATGAAAGCGCCGTGCTCGGTCTTGATGGTTCCCGAACACTCGCCAGCCCGGCTGCGGCACATCCTGGTCCCGATCGATTTCTCGGAGCACGCGGCCGATACGCTGCGGGTCGCGGTTTCGCTGGCGCGGACCAGCGGAGCAGCATGCTCTGCCCTGCACGTCTATTTCAACGAGGCGGTTGCCACCTACGAGGAATACGACCAGGTGCTGCGCGGCCAGGAGCGCCAATCGTACGACGCGTTCGTCGCGCCCATCGACATGCAAGGCGTGACCGTGACGCCGCTCTTTGAAGAGGGGGCCAATATCGCCCACGCCATCCTTCGCGTCGCCGAGCGCGACGAGGCCGATCTGATTGTCATGGGCACGCGCGGCCGCAGCCGCTCGGCGGCCATCCTGCTGGGGAGCGTCACCGAACAGACGATCGTTGAAACGCGGATTCCTCTCCTGGCGGTGAAGCACTTCGGCGCGCGGATGGGAGTATTGCAAGCCCTGCTCGACCGGCGGTTCTTGTACCGCAGCGGCTTGCACACCGACTAGTCGTGCTCCCTGCGTAGGACAAGCGTCTCGCTTGTCCCAGCGCGGGTCCTGCGCGGATCTGCTCAAACTCGGCACACCGGCAACCGAGGCAAGCCAGCCACATTGGCAGTCGCTCGATCGCTGATCTGGTTGACAGCGTTTCCGGCCTTTTCTCTCCGGTTTCTTGCCGCAACTCCAAACGCACTCAGCATTTGCGCATGGTTGACAGGTTTTCGCAAATCTTGTCAACCTGCGCACCTCGTCGCCGCGGATTTTCCCGCGTGAATCGCTCGCCCTGGTTGACACCAGAGGCGAAATGACGCCTGCAACAAAAGTGCAAAATTCGTTGTTTGCTAGCAAAAGGGGGAGGCGGATGCGGTAGGTGATACGGACCTGGTCGGTTTCGATCTGGATGCGCTGGATGAGGGTGCGGAGGATTTGGCGGCGGGTGTCCCAGTTAGCCTGGTCGAGCCCGCGGCGGATGTCGGCAGCGAAGTGTTCCAGACTGGCGAGCGTGTCGTCCAGTGCGGCCTCTTCCGCTTCCCGATCGGCGAGGCGCTGCTCCTCCGCCTGGAGTCGCTCCAGGCGGGCGCGGGCCTGCGTGAGGCGCGGCTCCCACTCGTGCTTATCGAGCAGTCCGTCCTGATAGGCATCAATCAGGCGGCTGATGGCGCGCTGGGCTTGCTGGACTTGCCGGGCCAGTTGAGCTCGTTGCGGCGCGGCGTCGGGCTGTGTGTGGCGGCGGGCGAGCTCGTCGGCCAGGAGGCGGGGATTTTGCAGGAGCGTGACGACGTCGTTCCACACGGCTTCGTCCAGGCAATCGGTGCGGACCATGCGATTGGTGCAGAGTTGCCGGCCACCCCAGCGCGAAGCGTCGTTCCCCAGGCACCGGTAATAAATGTACTGGGAGGTCTGCCGACCGGTCATGGCGTATCCGCAACAGCCACACGCCAGCAGTCCCTGGAGCAAGTAGCGGCGGCGCGTCTGTCCCAACCGGCGCTGGCGATTCTCCTGCAATTGCTCCTGCACCGCGGCATAGAGTTCTCGGCTAATGATCGCGGGGACGGGAATGCTGATCGGCTCGTGAGTGATGGCCGCGCGTTTGGCCGTGGTGTGTCGCGGCACCAGAGGTCTGCCGCGGGCCGGTCGCAGCGGAGGGATGCGGGGAACGGTTTCGGTCTTGCCGAAGGCGGCCGACCCGCAAAATGCCGGGTTTTTCAGCAGATTCCAGAGGGTCGCGCGATTCCAGCGCGGCTTGCCCTGGGGGCTCGGAATGTCCTCCGCGCCCAGGCGCCGCGACACTTCCCCCAGCGACAGATGCTCGCGGCCCACCCACCCAAAGACCTGCTCCATCACGCGGGCCTGGTCGGGCACCACTTCATACCGGGCCTCCGACTCGCGCGTCTTGGGGAAGTAACGATAGCCATAGGGCGCACCGGAGAGAACGCTCACCGCGCCGCGCTGGGCGGCATGGCGGCGGCCGCGGCGGCTGCGTTCGAGAATCTTGGCCCGTTCGTACTCGGCAAACATGCCCTGCATCTGCAGCAGCAGGTCCTCCTCAGGCGAAACGCCGATCGCCCGATTGAGAAACACGATCTCGACTTGCTCCCGCCGCAACTCTTCGACCAGGACCACTTGATAGGCATACTTCCGCGCCAGCCGATCGGGCGAATGGACGTACACCCGCGCAAACGCTCCGGCTGCCGCCAGATCACGCAGCCGCTCCAGCGCCGGACGCACCAGCGTGCTGCCGCTGTAGCCCTCGTCCAAAAAGCACAGCTCTTCCTCCACGGTCAAACCGTCCGCGGCGATCCGCTCGCGCAGCGCGGCCACCTGGCTGGCGATGGTTTCCTCCTGGGCCTGTTGCTCCGACGACACACGGGCATAAAGGGCCGCTCGCACCGAAAGGGCAGAGTCGCTCATGGCTCACGCTCCTTTCTCGTTCGACGGCAAACGCCGCGGCCTGTTTCGCACGACACGAGGAGCGACCTGCCGGGTCAGCTCCCCCGCTCGCGCCAGGGGCCTGACCAGTGCAAACGCCTGTGCCAGAAGCTCCCGTTCTACGCGTGACCCTGCAAAACTCCGCACCACCCGCGCCAGCACTGCTGGCACCCGCACGCGACTACCTTCCATGACACACCTCGCCCAAAGTTGATTCCTAAGCCTCGTTCCCACAAGGCTTTACACCGACCGCCTGCGCGTACTCCACCCACGAGCAAGACGGTCCCGAGGAATCAACCTATCCACCGTCAACCGGCTTTTTGCAACATCGTTTAAGGCGTC
>JAKEHX010000360.1 GCA_022614795.1 Planctomycetaceae bacterium
GACTTGTTGTCTGGACGTTTCTCCTTGCGTGGTAAGACTTTACGCATTTTGTCGCGGTTTGGGTGACAATCTGGTTAGCTTTGGCACGATACGTGCTTGGATCGACTATTCGACTGGAAAGATTCCAGCGGGTAGGAGAAAGAAATGTCCTCGCGATCCTCTCAGAAGCGGTTGCCCATCGACAGCTTGGAATGGTGGAAATACTTGTTCGGTGTGAGCCTGACTGCCTGTGTCCTGCTGTCGGTGGTGGTTCTGACCGTTGTCTGGCTCTTCCTTCACTACGGTAAGGACGAGCTGCTGATGTCGTTCCTGATTTCGGTTGGGACGCTGTTCAGTGCGGCGATGGGGTTTGTGATTCATTGGCTCCGTCAGCAGCTCGGCGGGAAGTAGTCGTCCCTGCGTAGCTAGTCGCGGGCAAAGTTACCGTGGGGTAGTGGCTTCCCAATTACAAAGCGGTTGGATCTTCTAGCCAGTCTGCCCCACGTACACAACCCGGTCAGCGACTCAAAGAGCCCCTGGGGGAGTCAGGAAGCGGACTGGAACAGCTCGACCGGATTGCCATCCGGGTCTTCGAGTTGAATCTGCTTGCCTCCCGGCCCTGTCTCCATCTCGTTCCGAAAACGGATACCTGCTGCTTTCATTCTCGCAACGTGGGCCGGCAGATCGTCCACTCGCAAGACCAGTCGATTCCAGCCGCCTGGCTGTTGCTGACTTCCGTCCGGCATCGGACGGGAACCCGAACTCCCCGGACCGCTGAGTAGCAGGGAGGTGTCTCCGATGGAGACCTTGGCAAACACCTGCCCCGTTTGCTGATCCAGCTTGAAACCAAGATGCCTCATGTAGAAGGCAACGGCTCGATCAACGTCCTTGACTTGATACCGGATTCCCCACATGCGGAAGTCAGCGCGTTCTTCTTCCAATCCGCCACCTTTACGTGACGCCGGAGTTGACTGCGATCCAGCTTGACTCATACAATCTCCCAGAATTGCGATGCAGGGCGGCCTGGGCTGTGCGAGGCGTAGAACATGACGCCAGAAATTATATTCGGGCGAGCCACTGGTGGCAGCCGCGCGAGTCATGCGGGCCGGCTAACCCCTGGGGCTCGTTCCCGCGGCTGCTACAATGCCCAAGGACGACGCTCAACTTTGCACTGGGCTACTCAGCTCCCTCGACCTCCATGCCCCGATCTGACTGGTTGCCGCTTCACGGGCTGGACGGATTGCTCCTTTTGTCCGGCCTCGATGGCTTTCTGCCCTACGGCCGCGGGTCGCTGATGCTCGATGTCGTCTTTGTGACGATGTTCGTCATCGTGCCGCTGCTTATGGTGAGCGTGTTGCTCGTGAAGTACCGGCGGAATTACCGGCTGCACAAGGCGCTTCAGCTCACGATGGCCAGCATCCTATTGGTCGCGGTGGTGCTGTTTGAGATCGACATCCGCGTCAATGGCTGGGAACAGCGGGCGGAGCCTTCGCCCTATTTCGACCTGGCCAACAAGTGGTCGTGCCTGGCGGGCCGGGCGCTGATCGTCCACCTGTCGTTCGCCGTGCCGACGCTGCTGCTATGGATCGTGGTTGTCGTCCAGGCCCTTCGCAAATTCAGCCGGCCGCCGACGCCCGGCCCGCACAGCCAATGGCATGCCCGCTGGGGGACGCTGGCCGCAATCGGCATGATCCTGACAGGGGTGACGGGGTGGATTTTTTATTGGCTGGCGTTTGTGGCGACGAAAGCGAACTAGGTCCAAGGTCGAATGTCGAAAGTCGAAGGTCGAGTCCGTCGCGACTTTCGACCTTCGACATTCGACCTTTGACTCGCACAACAGGTCCCGCCCGGCGGTCGGGACGTACGTCACGCCAAATCCCGCAGCACGTCGATGCCGCGATAGATCGTCTCGTCCGGCGCGGCGTACGAAATGCGGAAGTGCGTATCGCGCCGGCTGAAGATGTTGCCCGGAATAATCAAGAGTTGCCGCTCGATCGCCTTGGTCACGAACTCGCTCCCCGTGCCCCACGGCGCCTTGGGGAAGATATAGAACGCCCCCCGCGGCTGGACGACTTCGTAAAGGTCCGAGAGGCCGGCGTAGATCAGGTCGCGCTTCCGCTGATAGTCGGCGACGTGGGCCGCGACATCGACGTCCATCGCCACCGCCCCGGCCCATTGCACCGGCTGCGGGGCGCAGACGAACGTGTATTGCTGAAGCTTGATCATCGTGTCGATGATCTCGGCCGGCCCGTGCACGAAGCCCAGCCGCCAGCCCGTCATGCCGTGGCTTTTCGAGAAGCCGTCGATGACCAGCGTCCGGTCGTTGTATTTCGCGGGCGAGACAAACGGCACGTCGTAGCAGAACGAGCGATAAATCTCATCCGAAAGCAGAATCACGTTCTTCTCAGCGGCGAGGCGGGCCAGGCCGCGGACCTCCTCCTCGCTGGCAATGACACCTGTGGGATTCGCCGGGCTATTGAGCAGGATCAGTTTGGTGCGGGGCGTGATGGCGGCCGCGACCTTGGCCAGATCGATGCGGAAATCGGGGTACGTATCGACAACGACCGGCACGCCGCCCACGAGCTGCGTGAGGGCCGTGTACATCACGAAATACGGATCGAAGACGATCACTTCGTCGCCCGGATTGACGAGCGACCACATCGCCAGCGAAAGGCCGCCGCTGGTGCCGCTGCTGATGAAGACGCGACGGTCGGCGTGGCCATATTCCTTATCGACGCGCGCCTGGAGCTTCTCGCGCAAAACCGGCATCCCCTGTGTCAGGGCATAGGCATTCTTGCCGGCAGCAATTGCGTCGATGCAGGCCGTCTTCACCTCGTCGGGCACGTCGAAGTCGGGTTGCCCGATCGAGAGGTTGATAGGGTCCTTCATCTTGGCGGCCAAGTCAAACACCTTGCGGATGCCGCTGGAGTCGAAGGCC
>JAKEHX010000034.1 GCA_022614795.1 Planctomycetaceae bacterium
ACCGCGTTTCAACCGCACATCGGACCGCCCGCCGCGCCTCAGCCGGGAGGGTTCACGCTCGACACGTCGGCTGCCGCGCCAGCCAAGCCGCTGGGCGCCGCGCCGGTCGCTGGCGTTGCCGTCCAGCCGCGGGCCGCTCGGCGCCAGAATCAGAATCTGGCGACCGCGGCTGGCGTCGTCGCGGCGTGCATCCTCGTGGCAGTCGGCTCCGTCGTGGTCCTGCTGAACACAAACATCTTCAGCGACAATTCGGGCCAGCAAGTCGCCATGCCCGATCCCACCACAGCTGACCCCAGCACGACGCCCGCAGAAGATCCGGCGGGTGGCAACGAGCCGGGCTCCACTTCGGTAACGACGGCCAGCAGCGGGCCCAAACCGGTAGCCGTCCCGGGTTCGACAGAATCGAATGGAAACACGTCCGTCGCAACGGCTAAACAAGCTCCAACGACGCCGACGATTACGACGCCACCCGGCGACGGCAGCTTCCAGCAAGAAGTCATGCCTGACGACGGCAAGCTCCTCTGGGCCTCGCCCACAACGGGCAAACCCATCAGCGAGCGGCTGATTCCGCCAGATCCGCAGGTCTTCGTGTTCGTTCGCCCAGCCGACCTCATCGCCAGCGGCGAGGGAGAGAAAGTGCTCCAGGCTCTCGGGCCGAGTTTCGCCCCCCAGCGCACCGTTTTCGAGAAGGCCGCCGGCATCGGTCTGGCCGAGATCGACGAGCTTCTCATAACACTGCACCCCAACGACGCCAAATTCCCGCGGGCAAGTTTCGTGGTCCGCGCGAAGACCGAGTTGCCCCCCGATCAGTTGCTCGCGCGCTGGAACAACCCGATTCCGGCTCAGGAGGGCATGGCGACCTATTACAGCGGAGGCGGCTGGGGCTATTACATCTGCACTTCGCCCGAGGACCCGCGGACCTTCGTTATGGGTGAGGAGCGCGACGTCAAGGAAGTGGCCAAGGCGGCGGGCGCTCCCCCGACTATCCTCCGCGATTTGCGGCGAATCCTCCGCACCACCGACGCCAATCGCCATTTCACCGCCATCGCGGCGCCGACGTTCCTGATGAACGACGACGGCGAGCCGTTGTTTGCCGCTGAGCGGGCGAAGGTCCGCCAGCCCTTGGCGTGGCTGCTGGGCGACGGCGTGCAGGCCGCCGCGGTGAGCATGCACTTTGGGCCGGAATTCTACGTCGAATTGCGAATGCTCGGCTCGCTCGACAAGGAGCCGGTGCTCTTGTCGTCGGAGATCAAGAGCCGGCTCAATCAGGCGCCTGGGGAGATTGAGAACTACCTCTTGGGGCTGACGCCGCCGCCGTACTGGAAAAAGCTCTCATTCCGCTATCCGGCGATGCTGCGGCACCTGCAAGCGAACCTGCGCGGCGGCGTCGAGAACGACCAGGCGGTGATCAACAGCGTTTTGCCGGGCGTCGCGGCCCATAATTTGGTGCTGTGTGGCGAGCTATTGATGTCCTCGGCGGCCGGCGGCGGGACAGTTGCCGCGACGAGCCCCACGCCAACGAAAGCCCTGCCCAAATCGCTCGACGAGGCTCTCCAGCTCAAAACGACGTTTACCTTCGACCAGCAGTCGCTGGAGTTTGCGATGCGCGACCTGGCCAGCGACGCCCAGGATCAGCTCAAGGGTTCCAGCGTCGAATTCGCGATCAAGATCATCGGCGGCGACTTGGAGGCGGGAAGCATCACCCGCAACCAATCGATCCGCGACTTCAAGCAGGAAGACAAGACGTTTGCCGAGATACTGACCGCCCTGGTGCTCAAGGCCAACCCGATCACGACGGTCAAGTCGCCGACGGAATCCGATCAAAAGCTGATCTGGGTCATTGGTCCCGATCCGGCCGATCCCGCGAAGCAGATCATCTTGATCACCACCCGCGCCGCCGCGGAAACGAAGAAATACACATTGCCGGCAGTGTTTGTGGGAAAGGATGATGGGAAGAAGAAGGGGAAGTGAGTGAGTGGTGTCTTGGTCTGGCACTGTCATTGGTCACTTGTCATTCGTCATTTGAATTTCGTCCTTCGTCATTCTGCGTCCCATGGACCTCTTCGCCATCATCTGCACGACCTGCAAGTCGCGGCTGCGAGTGCGCGAAGTGGGGGTGATAGGCCAGATACTGCCGTGCCCCAAGTGTGGCGGCATGGTGTTGATCAAGGCCCCTGAGGGCTGGGAGCCCGGCAAGCCGCTGCCGCCTCCGCGCCCCGAGCCGCCCGCGGGACTCACGGCAGTCGTCGAGATGAAGCGGAAGGACGATACGTCGAGCGACTCCGACTTCGACGAGATCGAAGACATTCTGGCCAATGCGCCCCCTAAGCCCAGGACTGCGGTGGTGACCGTCGCGCCGGACGCGCCGGGGCTGGCCCGCCCGCGGTTCGGCCACGCGCATCAACACTCCGCCAGCAGTTCAGCACTCGCCAGGGGTGCTGCGGCCGCTGCCGTGGTGGGAGCCGAGCCTCCAGTCATCGTGAAGGAGAGCAAACCAGTACCCGCAGCCGATGCCGCGCCTGACGACGGCGCGGCCATGCCCGACTTCAAACCGCCGCCGGGCCGCACCTGGAGCTACTACCTACTTCTGGCCGCGTCAGTCCTGGCCGGCGTGGGGCTTGCGTTTGCCGTAGTCGTGGCTTCGGCCAGCTTCTTTAGCAGCGAGCCGAAGCAAATCGCCCAGACGGGCGTGCCGACTCAACCGCCAAGTGGCAACCCGCAAGTAGCGCCAGTCCAACCAGTGGCCGTGCATCCCTCGGACAAAGCAGCGACTAGTCCCGTCGAACCTGTCACGCTGGCGCCGTCGGCCGTGCCAGAGCCCAAGCCACCCGACGTGCCACCTCCGCCCACGCCAGCCCCTACGCCGTCAGCGCCGCCGCAGCCCGATGATCCGTTTGGCGACATTCTAAAAAACGACCCGGGGCCGGCTGATAAGACCGAAGCGCCCGCTCCCAAGCCGCCCACGACGCCGACGGAACCGATGGAACCCATGGAGCCGGAAACGCCGGCCAAGCCC
>JAKEHX010000361.1 GCA_022614795.1 Planctomycetaceae bacterium
CTGTCCGACGTCCACGTCTCGCATATCCGGATGGTGCCCGGGGGACAAAGCGGCTGGCACTCGCACCCCGGTCCGTCCATTATCTCGGTCAAGTCCGGCACGCTGACCCTGTACGACGACTGCGATGATTTTCTCGTGGGGCACGACTTCCCCGCGGGGACCGCTTTGGTCGAGGACGCCGGGTGCGTGCACAGGGTCATGAACGAAGGGGACACCGACCTGGAAATCGTCGTGGTGCAGATTGTTCCGCTGGGCGCGCCGCGGCGGATCGACGAGCCCGCACCTTTCTAGGCACGCTTTCGATTTGCCGTCCCAGCATTCAGCTCGAATCGGGTCGATGGCCTTTCGGCCCGTTGCCTGACGAGGCGGCCGGATATTTCCGGCCGCCCGGCGACGAGTGTTCCGTATGACGGCCGCCAATGCCGACGTCTTCGCTTGATGCACTGGCTAGCCGCCCGAGTGGCCGGTCTCGAACCCTGATTGCACCTGGCGGGGAGGGTGATTCCCTTCGGCGGCGTCTTCGCAGGCTACTCCGCGATTGGCAAGCGGCCTTCACCACCGCCATGTCACGCGGCGGACGCGCTCGGGGACGAAGTTGTCGTCGAACGAGCGCCGCCAGAACGTCTCTTCAATGATGGCCACGAGCGTCGCAAACCGCAGATAGAAGAAATAGCAAGGCATCAGCGGCGCACACAGCGCAATCCTTAGATCGCGCCGCCGATCGAGCGAATAGAACAGGATCACCAGCCACTGCACCACTTCCAGGGCGAGATATGCGACGTAGTTCGTCAGCAGCACAAAAATAAGCAGCTCGCGGTCCTGCAAGACCAGCCAGACGAGATACGCCGCAAATGCCAGCGTCAGGGCGATCGTGAAGGTAAAGCGCTCGACGAGCAGGCCCAGGTTGTTCCAGGAAAAGTTCGAGCTGAAGACGTTCCCCAGATCGATGTGCTTGCGGCACTCGAAGGTGATCACAGCCCATTCCCAGCGGCGTCGTTGTTTGAACAGCCGCACGAACGAGGTCGGCAGGTTCGTCAGGCACTGAGCGTAGGGGGCGTGGACGATCTGCCAGCCAGATTTCCGCAGCCGGAGCACCAGGTCGCCGTCTTCGCCTGGCCCGACGTCCCACCCTTTGAGGCGCTCGATCGCCGTGCGGCGAAACGCGCCGAACGCACCGGAGACGATCCCGAGGATTCCCAGCCGGGACGAGAGCATGCGCCCGACGAAGATCGTGCGCAAATACTCGGCTGCTTGAAGCCAGGTGCAGAGGTTGGTTTCGGCGTTGCGCGCGAGGACCGTTCCGGCGACCGCTCCCACTCTTGGATCGGCAAAGGGCTGCACGATTTCCCAAATGGCTTGCGGCTGGAGGTGCGAATCGGTGTCGACGCAGACTACGATCTCGGCCCGCGCGAAGGGCAGGGCAAAATTCAGAGCCGACGACTTGCCGCCCCGTTGCGGCTTGCGCAGGACGATCACGTTATCGTGGTCGGCGGCAAACGTCTCGGCAACGGTCGTCATCCCGTCGCTCGAGCCGTCATCGACGACGATGATTTCCAGGTCCGGATAGCTTCCCCAGACGGACGCGAGCGTCGAGCCGACGGTGTCGGCTTCGTTCAGCCCCGCCAGGACGACGCAGACGCTGGGCTGGTGGCTCAGCCGCCGCTGAGTTTGCCAACCCAGCAGCGGACTTAGCAGGAAGCGGCCGATGTCCCACACGCAAAGCAGAATGCCCGCGACGCAGTAGCGCGGCGCGTCGAGCAACAGCAGCGGCAAGACGGCGAATAACAGTTCGTCAGTCTGCTTCAATGAAAGCCAGTGGATCCAGTCGCTCAACATGGAAGTGGATGATGTCCCTTTCAGTCGCCTCGCTTCCCACAAATCGATGGCCGCATTTGAGGCATTCGCCGACCGAGGCGAGCTGCGTGCCCGACCAGTTACAGTCGCGACAGCAAATCGGCCCCGAGAGATACTCGAAGTCAGCGCCGACGATCAAGTTGCGGGCGCGGCATTTGGGACAAGCCAGGTGGCCGGCCCCATCAAAATGGTCCGCTGGGGCGACGTGGGCGCAGGCAAAGTGGTGGATGTACTGGACCGCTTCCGCTTTGACCGAGCCACACTGGCGGCAGGCGTCGCGAAAGGTCGGCAGGCCCGAGCAGCGCGGGCACGACCGGACGCGGTCGATCAGCCGCGGCTGCAAGACGCCAAGCTGGGCCCACTCGACGAGCACCGGCTCGGGAAGCCCTGCCGTCATTTGGCACGTTTCCGGATCGAACCGCGGCGCCAGGCGGGCCGCGGACAGCGGGTCGTCCTTGGCCGCCACAAACGAAACGCCAAGATTCCAGCCCGCGGCGGGCACGCCATGGTGGCGAACCATGGCCGTCGCATAGGTGTAGACGCCGTCCGCGCGCTCGATTCCCAGCACCAGCCGGTCCCAAGTCAATTCCGCGCAACCCTCGACCAATAGTCCCGCGCCGGTGAGTGAAATGTCGATCGTCGTTGCCACAAGCCCAGTGTCTGGCCGGAAGTCGGCGAGCATTGGAATGACGATGCTCGGCCGCGTCACTGTGTAGTGCGGCGATTCACGCCGGTCCTTGACCGTTTCTGCACCGCCGCGCGAGCGGCGTCCGTCCAGCAGCGCGGAGCACAGGGTCGCGTCCAAGAGCGGCGCGCTGAGCCGCGACTTGAACAGCACATCGGTGGCGCCGCTACGGATGGCGTTGCCGGCGAGCTCCGCATCTTCCCGGCCGGTGAGCACGACGATCGGCGTGTCGGCTTCGTGGCTGCGAACGGCCTCGACCGTGGACAGGCCATCGCTGTCGGGGAGCGACAGCTCCAGCAGAATTGCGTCGTATCTGCCGGTGGTCAGCCGCGAAAGTGCGTGGCTGAGATTCGCAACGGGGTCGATGACGCTGCCGCGCGGCAACCTCGCGCTCAGAAGCCGATCGACCAGCAGCACCAGATCCGAGTCGTCATCAACGTGCAGCAGGCGCAGCGAGCGGCCCGTCGCCAGGTCGGCCAGGCGGGGTTGGCTGCCGATCGCGGGACTGGGTGCAGCAAGGTGGTGAGTCGCGCTGGGCATGCCAATCTAGTCCCCTCAGGTCCCCAACAGTGGCGACCAGGTCCAGGCCCGCGGCTGGCGCACTTCGCTGCCCATTCGCAGAGGCACGTCATCGGGCGGTGACATCGGCCGCAGAATCACCGGCAAGAGGCGCTGGCCGTGGCGGAAGCGGGTTTCGATTTGAGGCGGAGGGGCCAAAAACTCGTCGCCGATGCGGGTGATCTGGCACGCCAGCCGCTCGCGGCGCGGAGGCAGCTCCACCTCGATCCGCTGTCCGGACTTGTAATCGGTCGTTCGCCCTTGGGGGAC
>JAKEHX010000362.1 GCA_022614795.1 Planctomycetaceae bacterium
GATTGAGTTGGGCGACGGCTGGCTGGCGTTGGCCGACAAGGGCCAGGAGCCCGAGGCGAAGGAACTTCAGCGACGAGCGGCCTATTGGTATCGCCTCGCGCTGCCGACGCTTACGGGATTGACCCAGGTCAAGGTCGAGAAGGTCCTGGCGAGGTTGCCGCGGGACGAGATCAATGCGCCGCGCGTGCTAACCGCTTCCAAGCCTGGGCCGTGGGCGTCGCTCGCGGGATCTTGGAAGATTGCCTATGCAAACGGAGCGGTGCGCCGATATACAATCGAGGAAGAGGGAAGCGTCGTGTTCGTAGAAGAACAAAGGCGCGGTACGTTGGCGAAGCGGGACCGGGATGTCGTCCTTGATTTCGGCGACGGAAAACTCGAACGTTTAGGCCTAGTCAACGAGACGCTGCTCATCGAGCATTTCAATCCCGCCACGAGCTACCCGGCTGGCGAGCCGCTTCGCGCACGCGGTGTCAAGGAGGAGGCAGTTCGACTCGACAGCGCAGGGTTAGCACCCGAGGCCGGCGGGTTGCTGAAGCTGTTTGAGGACGAGCCTGCGTTCATCGACCAATTGAAGGAGGGAAGAGGTGAGGTCTTCCTTGAGGAGCGCGACGTTTACCATGGCAAGGGAGCGGTCAAGGTGACGCGCGATCAGCGATTTGTGTCCTTCTTGCCGGAATTCAAGGTTCGCATTCGAGAAGCGCCTGGACCGGGCGAGTATCGCTACCTTCGATTTGCCTGGAAAAAGACCGGCGGCACGGAAATTGGCATTCAGCTACATACCATCGAAAACGAGGGGGCGAAAATCCCTGGCGCGATCTGGATTCGCTATCACATTGGTCCGCAAGCAACATTCTTGGACGATCGTTCCATTCGAATAGGTACAGCGTTGCCGTCGGATTGGGCGGTTGTCACGCGCGATCTATATGCCGATTACGGCGAGCTGACGATTACGGGAATTGCGCTGACGCCCCACGATGACCACAACGGTTTGTTCGATCACATTTATTTCGCCCGCGACCCCAGAGATTTCGACCGTCTGAAGCAGCAATATCCACGACGCGGTGCGCCGCAAAGATGATCGTCGTCCGGTCGGTCCGCAGCGCCTATTCTCTACGCCAGCTTTTGCGGAACTACATCGTGGGCGATGTACGCCATGCAGTCGCGAGTGCCCCTGCTGGCCTGCCCAGCAGCCGGAGCCTGGCGCTCCACATAAGCAATCGCGTCGGCGAACTCATCGGCCGCTTTCATCGTCGGCCAACTCCAATCGCTGGAGCAGATACAGCCATCTCGTCATCAGCTATAATCGGCGGTCGTGTGCGGTCCACTTCTCAGCTAAATGCGGCACCATGGCCGATCCACTCTTTTCCATTCGCGAGCAGGTCGTGGTCGTCTCGGGCGGCACGCGCGGGATCGGCCTGGCGATTGCCGAGGGATTTGCCCAGCGAGGAGCGCGCGTCGTGCTGACGGGCCGGATCGCCGCGGCTGCGGAAGCGTCGGCTGGGCAGCTTGCGGGCGACGCCGAGTTTGCACCGGTCGGTTTGGCGTGCGATGTCACTCGCACGGGCGACATCGAGCGGCTTGCGGCCGGCGTGCTCGACCGTTTTGGCCACGTCGATACGCTCGTGAACGTGGCCGGCGTCAACCGCCGCAAGCCGGCCCTGGAGGTGAGCGAAGACGACTACAATTTCATTCTCGATACGAACCTGAAGGGGGCCTTCCTGCTGTCGCGCGAGCTCGGCAAGGCGATGACGGCCCGCGGCCGCGGCTCGCAAATCAACATCGCCTCGCTCAACACCGACCGGCCTTTGAAGAACGTGCTCCCCTATGCGATGAGCAAAGCGGCGATGGCGCACATGACCCGCGGCCTGGCGGTTGAATGGGGCCCTGCGGGAGTGCGCGTGAATGCGATTGCGCCGGGCTTCATCCTCACCGATTTGACCAGGAAGCTCTGGTCCGATCCAACGATGGAGGCCTGGGGCCGGGCCAACACGCCCCAGCAGCGCCTCGGCACGCCGGAGGACATGGTGGGAGCGGCGATTTTCCTCGCCTCGCCGGCCGCCGCCTTCATCACCGGGCAGATTCTCTACGTCGATGGCGGATTCACGGCCGGCTGGAGCTGGCCGATACCGCCGTCGGGCGGGCAATGAGCTGTGTGTCTGTCCCTGCTTTGCGCCATTTCGTACAGCGACAGGCGGGCACCAGATTTGCTAAGCACTCGCCTCTCTCGCTTGGGTCAAGATCGCTCGCTTCGGGGACGCGCCTTATGTCCGCTCCTGCCTTACCCTTCGATCGGTATCTCAGCGACCAGCGGCTGGCCGATGAATTAGCCCGACGGGTCCGGGCGCGGTGCGGCCGGTCGCTTGACAGCTTTGCCGTCTCGATCCGGCAAGGGGTCGCGACGCTTCACGGCCAGGTCCGCGGCTTCTACCAGAAGCAGGTCATGCTCACGATCGTGCTGGCGGTGCCGGGAATTGTGCAAGTGATCGATCAGGTCGAAGTGCTGCCGCTGGCACCCCCCATCCTCATGCGCGGCTCGGCCGAATTGGAAGAGCAGAGCGCAGCGTAGCGCTCGCCACGGAGTAAGGGCGAGCGGGAGGCGTCAGCCTCCCGATAGGTCCCGCTCCAGGACAAGGCAACGCCATCGGGGTGCTTACGCACCCCGCTCGCCACAGAGACGACAAAACATGTCCGTCGAGCGACAGACTGTCGCCTGTGTCGCGTCAGAGTTGCGTTGCTGTCGGTATTGGGTTTGCACGCCAGTGGATTATCCACTTTCGCCAGGAGACTCACCATGCAACGCTTCCTTGCAGTCGTCGCGGTCCTGATCGTGCTGATTTTCGCGGGCCTTTATGCCGCGGGCTGGATGACGTTCCAGTCCGATGAGCAGAAGGCCACCGTCGAGATCAAGACCGGCGAGATAAAGTCGGCAGCCGAAGACGCAGGCGAGAAGGCCAAGAAGATCGTCGAAGACGCCGCAGAAACGATCCGCGAGCCCGCCCCGGCGACGAGCGAATCGCCGTAGCGGACATGCCCGTTACGCCAGCAGCTTTTCGAGCACCTTGCCCTTGCTGAGGGCCATCGGGCGGCCGATGGGGGTGATGACTTCCTGAGCGAAGTCGATTCCCAGGGCGTGGAGCACCGTCGCGTGAATGTCCTCCACGTAGCAGTGATCGCGGATGTCCTCCAGCGGCTTGTTTTCGTTCAGCTTGGGAGTCGGCGACGTTTCGCCGAGCACGCGGCCCCCTTGAATGCCGCCGCCGGCCAGCGCGATCGTAAAGCCTTGCGGCCAGTGGTCGCGGCCGCCGACGGCGTTGACGGTGGGCGTGCGGCCAAATTCGCCACCCCAGAGGACGATCGTCGCGTCGAGCAGGTTCCGCTCTTGGAGCTGCTCGATGAGGGCGGCAAAGGCTGGGTCGAGAACCTCGCAGCGGCCTTGGACGAGCGACTCGTTGTCGGCGTGCGTATCCCAACCGCTGAGCGTGACCTCCACGCAGCGGACGCCGACCTCGATGAGCTGCACGGCGGCCAGGCAGGACCGGCCGAACGGCGTGTCGCCAAATTCCTTTTTTACGCTGTCGGTCGCCGAGCTGACGTTGAACGCCTTGAGCTGGTCCGACGACATCATCTTGCGGGCCGCGGCGATGCTCGTGGCATGGAGCGTCTTGGCATCGAGCCCCTTGAGCCGGCGGCGGGCGAATTCGGTTTCGACCACATTTTGCAGATCGTCGAGGCGCTTGGCCGCGCGCATCTTGTGCACGGGAGCCGTCACGTCGGGAATCGGCCCGCTGGGGTCGAAGGTCTTAAAGGCGTCGAACTGGTCCCCCAGGTAGCCGCCGCGCGGCGCCCACGGGCCGGGGAGAATGGCGACGTGCCGCGGAATCTCGACATTGTCTTTCGTCTGGTGGCAGACGATCGCCCCCAGTGACGGATGAACGAGCGTTGGATCGGGTCGAAAGCCGGTCTTGATGTTGTACGCGGCCCGTTCGTGGTCTCCTTCCTTGCTGACGACGGCCCGCACGAGCGAAATGCGGTCCATGTGCTCGGCAATTTGCGGCAGCCAATTGGAAATGAGCACGTCGGGCGCGCGCGTCTTGATCGCCTTGGTTACAGCGTGCGAGATTTCGCGGCCGGGATGCGGATCGAACGTTTCGAGCTGGCTGGGGCCCCCTTCCATGTAAAGCACGATGACGCTCTTGGCCGGCGCGCCCTGGGGCGAGCGGTCCGCGGCCCGCGCCAGCCGCTCGGCCAGCGGCGTGAGCCAGCACATTCCTGACAGCCCGGCGGCCCGCAGGATCGTGCGGCGGGAGTAGTGGTCGGGGGAGTGGCAGGCGGGGTCGATGGTCATGGCGGGTTCAATGTCGAATGTCGAAATTCAAATGACGAATCAATGACGAAATTCAAATGGCGAATGTGGCGATTGGTTTCGTCATTCGCAATTCCTTCGTCATTTGAATTTCGACATTCGTCATTCCTCGTTTAGTGGTTCCACGAAAACTCCGTGCTATTGATTAGCGTCCAGTACAGGTCCTCGAGCGCCTCCTGCCGCGTGCGGCGGTCGCCGTCGCCGCCGTCGGTGTCCTGAAGGCGGCTGACGAAGTGGGCCAGCTCGGCCTCGGTCGGCCGGCGGGTGAGCGTTGCCAGGTACGAGACCTCGACTTGCTTCTCGGGCCTGGTGCTGAGCATGGCGATCCGCGTTGTGGCGTTGAGCACCGGGTTCTCCGCCGTCCGCTCTTTCACCAGCTCGCCGTTCATCATCAGCAGCCGCTGCGGGATGGTGCCGCTGCGATCGGTGAATTCGTCCTCGCCCAGGTCGCCATAGCGCCGCACGAATTCGTTGGTCTGCCCGAACATGGCGATGCGCAGCACGACGTGGGCCTCGCCGTTGAGCGTGGAAAGCGACGACGCCTGGATCAGCGATCCGGCGACCTGCTCGGGGCGAAGGCGCGTCAGCGGAAACGCGGCCCAGGCGTCCTCATGCGCGGCGGTGATCTGGAAATCGGCCCGGCTGTCGCGGGTAAACGGCTCGCTGGCCGCGATGAGCCGGAGCAGCCGCCGGACATCGAAGCCGCTGGCGGTGAAATCGTCGGCCAAGAGCTGAAATCCGGGCGGGTAGGCATCGCTTTCCAGCGGAATGTCGTCGATGGGCTCGACCAGCGGCCTGCCGAACATCAGGGCCCAAAAGCGATTGACTGCGGCCCTGGCGAACGGCTTGTTGCTCGGATGCGTGACCCAGCGGGCAAGCTGCTCGCGGCGGCTAGCGTAGCTCTCGATCAGCTCGCCAGCGAAGGGCACTTGCGGCGGGACCACTTCTTCCTTTTCGGCGTCGAGATATTTCGTCTCGTAAGGTTTGCCGCCATCGTGAACGCCCACCAGGCTCACGCTCGTCGGCCCGAAGAAGGCCGCGAGCTGGTGGAAGTCGGCCTGGGTGCCGCTGTGCGAATCCGAGCCGTAGCCGAGGTTCACGTTGCCCAGTTTGTCATCGTGGCACTGGAGACAGTCGATCCGCATGCCGAGAAAGGCCCGCGCGGTGCGGCCCGCCAGACGCACTTCGTCCGGCTGGTTGTCCTTGGTCGGGTCGGAGGTGGCGGTGATGAAGTTGGCGGCCGGCTTGCCGGTCCAGACGCCCCGCTCAGAGATCATCCGCCGGACGACCTCGTCGTAGGGCGTATTCGCTTCGATCTGGTCCGAGAGCCAGCGCTCGAACCGGCCGCGGCGAAAGACGATAAACGGGCCCATCTCGTTGCCGACGTAGGCCCGCGCGAGCCGCTCGGCGAGATAGTCGCTGTGGCGGCGGTCTTCCAACAGGTGCGAAGTCCACCACTCCAGCCGCTCGTCAGCCGACACATTCTCAAGCGCCCGAATCTCTTCGACCGAAGGGACGGTGCCGGTCAGGGCGAGCGACAGGCGGCGGGCGATGGTCAGGTCGTCTGCGCGCGGCGCGATGTCGAGCTGCTTCGCTTGCCAGTAGCGGCGGAACTCGCTGTTAAGACGGGCGAGCGTCTGGCCGATGTCGCCGGGCGATGGGGAAGGAGTCGCGGCTGCTGCAAAGCGTCCCGGTTCGAAGTCGGCTGGCCGGTCGATCCGGTTGCGGCGAAGCAGTTGATCGCCGATCGCCAGCAGGCCGGCGATGCATACGGCGATGAACAGGAGATTGCGGGCCCACATAGCGCGTCTTCGTAGCCGAAGTCGCCAGACTTCGGGGCATTGGCTACCGTCAACCATCCCGAACTCGGGCGAGTCCGGCTACAGGTAGACCGACTTCTTTCTTGAAACGCCACGCCGCGGCGAGTAGGTATAACGAGTCGCGGCAGGGAGTGCCCGATTCTACCTGCCACAGCGCATCCAAGTTTCGCCAGCCGCCAAGCACAGAGCCCAATGACGACCGACCTGAAACCGGACACGATCGCGGCTGAATCGGTCGAGGAGCCGCTCGTCATTACGGGCGAGGAATTGCCCGTAGATGCCCAGATCAACCGATCAGCGGATGCCATTCCGGCACAAGTTTGGAGTGCGGGGACTTGTCCCCGCTTTGGGATTTTGGGAATTGCGTCCCCAAAGCTCCGCAAAGATCCCAAGCGGCGAGAACTCGCCGCACTCCATATGATTGACGACGCCGACCAGCCGATTGACGCTCCCCTGGAGCCGCATGTCGAGCCGACCGGCCCCTGGCCCAAAAGCTTGCCAATGCAGTGCTGGTATGGATTGTGTTGGGGGCTGGAGTGGCTGTTCGGCCTGGCGAGCGTGATCGGCTGGCTGGCGGTGCTGGCGGCGATTCCCGTGGTGAGTTTTGTCAGCCTGGGCTACCTGCTTGCTGCGAGCGGCCGCGTCGCGAGGAGCGGCCGCATTCGCGACGGCTTTATCGATATGCCGAAATATGCCCGCATCGGCAGCCTCGTGGCAGGGACGTGGCTGTGGCTCTGGGTGCCGCGGGCCCTTTCGACCTTGGCCGCCGACGCCTGGCTGATCGATCCGGGCAGTCCCACGGCTCGCTTGTGGCGACTGGCGCAATTCGTTCTGACGGCGCTAGTGATCGGGCACATCCTGTTGGCCTGGTATAGCGGCGGGCGCTTGCGGCACTTCTTCTGGCCGCTGCTCGCGCCGTTTCAACTCGGCGCCAAGGTGCTCTTTGGCGGGATCGTCGGCCCGATGCTGCGCCCGTCGATCATGCGCTTGTCGCCGAAGCTGGCGGAAGATCTGTATGTCGAGCGGCCCCTCTCGGCCTGGTTTCCGCCGGCAATTCTCTGGGCCGGCACTGGCCGCGGCCGGATGTATGCCGAAGCCCGCGACGCGGTGTGGGATTTTGCCGCCGCCCTCAAGCTGCCGCACTATTTCTGGCTGGGGCTGCGCGGCTTTGCCGGGGCGCTGGCCTGGTTGATCGTGCCGAGCCTGATGATGATCTTCGGCACGTCGGGTCAAGGAGGAGGCTCGATCCTGATCGGCTATGTCGGGACACTGGCGATGGGCTTTGTGCTGCTCTATCTGCCGTTTCTACAGACGCGGTTCGCAGCCGAGAATCGCCTGGCGGCGATGTTCGAATGGTCCGAGGTTCGCCGGCTGTTTCGCCGCGCTCCGGTGGCCTGGTTCGTGGCCCTGACCGTGACGCTGGCCTTTGCCCTGCCGCTGTATTTGCTCAAGATCGAGCCGCCGCCGCGCGAGCTGTGGTGGACGCTCACGATCTTCTTCATCGTCTTCATCTACCCGGCTCGCCTCTTGACCGGATGGGCGGTCGGTCGGGCCATGCACCGCGAGAAGCCGCGACATTTTGTCTTTCGCTGGCTGTCGCGCGTGCTGGCGATTCCGGTGATCCTGTTCTACCTGCTGATTCTGTTTTTCACGCAGTACACGTCGTACCTGGGCCCGGCGAGCCTGCTCGAGCAGCATGCCTTCCTGCTGCCGATGCCGTTCGCGGGCATGTAGCGAGGTGCGTCGGGCTCACACGCTTACGCCGCGCCACTCCTCGTGATTGGCCGTGACGTCGATCACGTTGCCGTCGGGATCGAGCACTTTGAATGACCTTAGTGGCGGCTGCGACGGATCGGCCGCAGTGCGCTCCTTGACGTCCCCTTTCGAGATTTCCGCGCCCCACTCGCGGCAGCGCCGCCAGCAAGCCGCGAGGTCCTCGACAATCACGCCGAAGTGGATGTACTCGGTCCCTTCCTCGAACTTGGGCCGCGGCGGCTCGGCCGGATGGGGCAGGAGCGTGATGTTGCTCACGCCGTCGGTCAGGTCGATTCCCCCGCGGCTCGGCCGGTAGTCGATGAACCGCCAGCCGATCACGCGCTGGTAGAATTCGCGCGAGCGCTCGAGGTCGCGGCAGCGGAGAGCGAGGTGGCGAAGATGGGCCATGTGAGCAGCGTAGCCGAGCCCGGGCGCGATGCAACTACTCAGAGGTTGTGAATGAATCCCGTAGCGGAACTCGCCAGAGTTCCGAATCCGCGGAAAAACCTGAAGTCTGGCGACTTCAGCTACGAAAGATTCACAA
>JAKEHX010000363.1 GCA_022614795.1 Planctomycetaceae bacterium
GTGGTCGTCCCCGGCGCACAGTCTGGCGATCGGACCGTTGCAGCCCGGCCAATCGACGGCGCCATTGCTGCCGCGTCACCTACCGACGACGCAATCTTGATAGCCGGCCTGGAAGAAGCCCGCAGCCAGCTCATGGCACGGCGCACGCCGTAAGACGTAGGGTGCAACGAAATGCACCATGTTCAGCGTTCAATCGATAAGTAGTGTGGTGTGTTTCGCTGCGCTCACACACTCTACGATGAGCCCATGTCCGTTCATTCGCGCCCCAATCTCTTGGCCATCATCGGCCCCGGCCTGATTGTCGCTGCGACGGGCGTTGGCGCCGGCGACCTGGCCACTGGCGCCTTCACGGGAAGCAAACTCGGCGTCGCCGTCCTCTGGGCGGTCATCCTGGGCGCGACGCTGAAGTACGCCGTCAACGAGGGACTGGCGCGCTGGCAGCTCATGACCGGGACAACGCTCCTGGAAGGTGTTGCCCGACACCTGGGGCGCTGGGCGATTGGCCTGTTCCTCGCGTACCTCGTCATTTGGACGTTCTTCGTCGCCTCGGCCCTGATGAATGCCAGCGGCGTGGCGATGAACGCCGTACTGCCCCTGGGTGATTCGCCGGAGCTTGCGGCCCGGGGAAAAATCATCTACGGCATCGGCCACAGTGCGCTCGCCCTGGCGCTCATTCGCATTGGCGGCTACAAATGGTTCGAGCGGATCATGTCGGCCTGCGTCGGCTTGATGTTCACTGTGGTCGTCGGCGCGGCGATCGCCATCGGCCCCGACTGGCCGGCGGTCTTGAGGGGACTCGTCTGGCCCACGATTCCCGCGGCTGGCGGCGAAGGGGTGAGCTGGACCGTCGCTCTGATGGGAGGCATCGGCGGCACCGTGACGGTGCTTGGCTACGGATACTGGATTCGCGAGGAGGGACGCAGCGGCGCGAGCGAAATCCCCATCTGCCGCATTGACCTCGCGGTCGGCTACGCAATGACTGCCCTGTTCGGCCTGGGCATGGTGATCATCGGTAGCGAGTTGCTCGACCTGCACGGCGATCCCAACAAGGGGACGACGTTTGTGCTGGGTCTGGCGAAGCAGCTTGAGCAGCGCCTCGGCGCAATCGGCCCACTCGTGCGCTGGAGCTTCATCGCCGGCGCGTGGGCGGCCATTTTCTCCAGCGTCCTTGGCGTCTGGCAGAGCGTGCCGTTCTTGTTCGCGGACAGTTGGCGTTTGCTTCGTGGAGCCGGTGATCGGCCAGGCGAAATGCCGGCAAAGACGATCGACGAATACTCGCGCCCCTACGTCATCTACCAACTCGCCCTGGCCACCCTTCCCGCGGTCAGCCTGGTCTTCAACTTCGTCGAGCTTCAAAAACTCTACGCGATCGTCGGTGCACTCTTCATTCCCGTATTGGCGGTTGTCTTGCTTGTCCTCAATCGCCGGCCCGAACTTGGTCCGCACCGAAATTCCTGGCGGTCGATGCTCGTTCTGTGCGGGGCTCTGGCTTTTTTCGCGGCAGCGGCTGCAATGGAAATCCGCGCACAGCTGGCACCAGACACCCCTCAGTGGAAGTAGATCTTGAATTGAATCACCTATTTCTCCCGTTTATCAGAGTGTCAAAATGTGGATAAACATTCCCGTTCAGATTGATTGACATTGCCCAAGCAAACTCCCAAAATGCTGGCTGTAACGTCCAGCCCACTTATGGAGTTTGCACCATGTTCTCCTCCTTGATGCTTGCGGCAGTGTTGGTTGCTGTCCCCACCAGGACCACCCCGGTCGAGGTACTCGCCGTCTGCCGTTTCAACGCCGCTCTGGCTGACGAAACTTTAATGCACCACCTCGTTGAGCTTACCGCGGTCGTCACCGAAATCGAACGAGATGGCATCGGCGGCTATATCGTCCGCCTCGACGCCGAGGCGCACGAATCGGACTTCATCGGCCGCGTCGAAATCCATTGCCACTTCGTCGGCACCGCCCGCCCGGCTCTCGCCGGCATTAAGCCGGGCGAGGCGGTGACAATTCGCGGCGTTCCGCGCGAGCTGCGCGACCACTTGAGCTTCCCGCTCGATAAGAACGTCCGCATCAAGATGAAGGACTGCGAGTTGCTTGTCGCAGCACCGTAGGGGCGTCAGATCCCTAGGTCCGCCCGGCCCAGCGCTTCGTAGTTCGGCCCGCTGCGGCCGAGAAAGCTCGCAAGGACGACGACTTCGTCGATAACTGACAGGTCGGCGTCGAAGTTGGCATGCTTGACGACGAGGTCCGTCAGCTCGCCCCGAGCCGACGGCGGCTCGTGCTTCACGCGGCCAATCGTCAGGTGTGGCTGAAACCGGCGCGCCTCCTTCGGAAACCCCAGCTCATCCTTGAGCGCATTCTCAAGCGCGGCCTGTAGCGCGCACAACTCCTCCGCTCCATCTTCAATCCCGATCCAGAGCGTCCGTGGGTGCTCGGCCGTCGGAAAGGCTCCCGCCCCGCGGCAGGTGATCTCAAACGGCTCGAACTTCTTTGCCACGTCGGCTACGACGCGGCAAATATCGGGAGTCTCGGTGTCCTGAACATCGCCCAAGAACTTGAGCGTCAGGTGCATCTGCTGCGTCTTGACCCAATTCACCTGCGCCGCCGAGACGCGCAGCTCGTCGATCAACTTCCCGGCGCGCGCCGCGACGCTAGGTGCAAGCTCTACCGCGACGAATGACCTGATCCGAGCCATGGAAATGTCGAATGTCGAAACGCAAATGACAAGTGACAAGTGACCAGTGACAACCTCAGAAGCTCAACATCTTCCGATACTGCTCCATCCGCAAATCGAGGTCGCTGCGGTCAATCCGCTTGAGCCGTTCCAGGCTGAAATCCTCGACGGCGAAGCTGGCCACGAGAATGCCGTAGGCCATCGCCTCTTTCAGGGTCTTGGGTTCGAAGTTTCGCTGTGCGGCGAGATAGCCCATCATGCCCCCGGCAAAGCTGTCGCCTGCGCCAGTGGGATCGATGACCTGCGCCGTCGGAAACGCAGGCAGGACGTAGGTTTCGTGCTGCGAAAAGAACATCGCTCCGTGTTCCCCTTTTTTGATCACGACAAACCGCGGACCAAGCGCCAGTACCTTGTGTCCCGCGGAGACGAGGTTCTCGTCGCCGGTCAGGAGCTTTGCCTCGCTGTCGTTCATCACCAAGCCGTCGATTCGCTTGAAAAGGGCCATCAGCTCGTCGTGCTGCTCGCGGATCCACAGGTCCATCGTATCGGCCACGACCAGCCGTGCTCCCGGAGTCTGCGCCAGCACGCTCATCTGCGTCACCGGCGAACCATTGGCCAGGAATATGAACTCGCTTTGCCGGAACGAATCGGGCAAGGCGGGCCTAAAGTCGCCGAAGACGTTCAGGTGCACCTCGAGCGTCTCACGGTCGTTCATGTTAGGCAGGTACTTCCCCTTCCAAAAAAAGGTCTTGCCGCCGCGCACCACGTGCAGACCCGCGGTATCGATCCCGCGGCGGCGCAGAAGCTCGACGTGCTCTGCCGGGAAATCCTCGCCGACCACGCCGACAAGCTTCACGGGTGCAAAGAAGCTGGCGGCGTACGAGAAATAGGTCGCCGAACCGCCCAGTACGTTTTCGCGCGTTTCGGTTGGAGTCTGAATTGAATCAATGGCCACCGAACCAACCACAAGCAACGACATCGGAATATAAGTCTCCTGGCAGGCTGATCGGACTGGCTGGGCGTGCCGCGACCGCATTATCGGCCAACGCGGCATCCATGCAAGGAATGGTCGCGAGCTTGCGGGCGGCCCAGCGGCGTAACAGAATCGGGGGTGTAGGCCATAGAAGTTGGCGCAGGTTCCTATTATCGCCGTCCTCGAATTCCGCGCGAGCCTCCATGCGTTGTCCCACGGCCGCCTTCTGCCTGCTAGTTCTATGCACGGCAGCAGCGGCAAGCGGAGCGCCGCCGCGATATGCCGCCCTCTTAACCAGCGGCCAGCGGATTCAAGGAGACAAGCTCAGCGACTGGCACGACAAAAATGCCATGCCCCGTCTTGAAGGGCAGCCGCTCCTGGAGCCCGCGAATTCCTTTCGCTGGCTCCGCGATCGGACGCTGCGGTTGGCTGACCTGCCAGCGGCTTATGTCGAGTTTCACGGCGGCGATCGCTTGCCGGGCGTGGCCATCGACTATCGGACCGGCAAGGAGCTGGCTTACGATCCCCTGCCCGCGCATTTGCTCGTGCAGTCGGCGCAGAGCTTCGAACCGCCGGAGAATCGCACGGTCAGCGAGATTCGCGTGGCCGTGGCGTCTATCCGGCGGATCGTCTGGCAGCGTCGCGGCCGCCAGCCTTATCAGCCGGGCACGGCCATCCTGCGCGACGGAAAGACGCAGGCTTATCGGGCGGTCCGCTTCCAACCCGGCCAGGTTCATCTGCTCCTCGCCGAGGGAGGCGACCAGCGAATCCCCTGGAGCGACCTGGCCGAACTGCACCTGCCGGCCGCTGATTCCTGGGATTCCTGTTTCGATGAGCTAGTCCAACTGTGCCCGCACCTCGACACGCGGCTCTACCAGGTTGAAACGACCAGGGGCCTGGTGGCGACCTCGTCCCTGGCCCGCTGGGTGTCGCGATTCGAAGGCAATTCCGCCGAGCCCGATCGCTGGGTCCACGGCATTCAGCCTGCCTGGAGCCTCGACATCCTGTGGATTCCGTGCCGCGAAATTGTCTATCGCCGGAGCTGGCTGCCGCGCGAAGTGCCGCTCAGCCGCTTGCCGACGACAGCAAAGCGGGGCGATCGGCCCGCCAAAGCCGCAGTCAACGCAAATTTCATGGGGGAATCGCTCCGCAGCCAGTCGCTCGATTTTGGCTGGGGGCTGGGGGTGCACGGCCGCAGCGAGCTGATGTTCGACCTTCACGACAGTGTGCGGAGCCTTCGCACCCAGGTCTGCCTCGATCGGGCCGCAGGCAAAGGGGGCTGCATCCTGGCGAAGGTGTTTGCCAGTGAGCCGACCGGCAATCCGCTGTGGCAATCGCCCCTTTTGGTAGGCAGCGAAACGGTTGCCGATACCGGGGCGCTTGCGATTCCCGGACCAGCCGGCCCGAAGCGTATCGTGCTTCAGGTTGACCCCGTTGCGCAGGGCCGTCCCGCGGGAACCGATCCGCTCGAAATTCGCGATCATGCCGACTGGTGCGATCCGCTCCTCGACCTTGATCCCACGGCGGTCCAGACCGAATTCGACAAACGAATCGCCCATCGCTTTCCGGCTTGGCGCGACTGGACCGTGCGGCCGATCGGCGCGTCAACGTTAACCGAAGCCGGCGTTGAAGTGACCGCCCAGCGCAACGAGCGGCGACCGCTGCCGGGCTCATTCCATCAAGCGATTCAGGCGAAGGCGAGATCGCTCGCGATTTCTAAGCGATTGACGATTGGTCCACGCGACCAGTGGCTCCTGGTCGCCGCCACACGCAGCTTCAGCCGCGGCCAGGAGCCGAAGCTCGAAGTCCGCATCGGCGGCGAGGCGGTAGCGGAATTCACGATCCCCGAGCGGCAGCACGAAACGGATGAAAACCGGCCGCTGGCCGTCTCGCTGGCGGCTTATTGCCAGAGCAAGCCCGTTGAAATCGACGTTGAAATCCGCCAGCTTGCAGCAGCCGATTCTGCGCCGGTCGAGTACCGTGCAATCGAAACGGCCGAGCAGCTGCCGACGCTCCATCGTCTCTTCGAGGAACAGGAGCCCGCCCCCGCAGACGCCGCGATCGTCGAAGACGACCGGCATGCCGGCACCCGTTCGCTCAAGCTTGCGACGGGCAAGGAGTTTCGCTGGCCGCTGGCCGAGCCGATCCGCATTCGTGAGCGCCCAGCGTGGGGCGAATTTCGCTTCCTACGGTTTGCGGTACGCAAGCTGGGAGGCGGCCAGGCAACCCTGGCCTTTGAGGCCGCTGACCAGCGCGACCAGCCGCGGCGCTACGACCTGGGGCAGGGCCCGCCGGCATTTGGCGGCGCGACGCGAGTCTGGCCGGACCTGGGCAATGAGTGGGTGGTGGTCACGCGCGATCTATACGCCGATTTTGGCAACTTCGATGTCCAAGCGGTCCTGCTCGGCGCGCCAGGCGGCGATGCGGTGCTGTTCGATCATTTCTATTTCGCGCGCGGGCATTTTGACCTCGATCGCATTCCCCAGGCCCCGTCGCCCGAGGCAACGAACGAGAAGGCTCGTCAGGAGCTGGCCCGGCCGCTCATCAAACGTGCCCGGCCTGCGACCGTACGGCTGGACTTTCCCGACGGCCGTGCGGCGACGGGCGTCCTGATCGACCAGCAGGGCGAAATCCTGACGGCCGGCCACGCGGTAATCGGTCCTGGCCGGCCCGTGCGCGTGAAATTGGCGGACGGCACCGAATTGGCCGCAAAGACGCTCGGCGTCGCCCGCGAATTCGACCTGGGCCTGGTGCGTATCGAACCAGCCGGAGTGTTTCCCAAGCTCGATCCTGACGCACCGGCCGAGATTCCTCAGCAGCAGGCGTATCTGGCGCTTTTCTATCCAGCGCGCGTCGCCGAATTCGAGCGGCCCGCTGGCGAGATCGTAAGTCTGCGCCGCGTCTTCCGCAGCACCGTCTGGACCGACCTCGAATCCGACGCCGAGTGGCTGGCAGGCGGACCGCTAGTGAATCGAGACGGCCGCCTGATCGGCATTCAGACCCGCCCCAGCCGGTTCGGCGGCGTCCTCTGCACTCGATTTCAGGACGCCTGGCCGCAAATGCAGCGCGTCCGCAATGGCGAAGTGTTCGGCGCTTGGCAAGCCGGCAGCGAGCCGGTGCTTGGCGCCCGTGGTCGCGGTAAGGCCGAGGGATGGGAGCTGGTCGAGATCGTGCCTGGCGGGCCGGCGTTCCAAGCGGGTCTCAAAGTCGGCGATGTGGTCACTCGCCTCGACGGGCGGCCAATTGCCGGCGACGAAGATCTCTCGCTGGCTTTGGCCGAGCGCGATGCCAGCCAGGAAGTGACGATCGATTTCGTGCGGGCAACGGCCGCCAGCCAGTCCAAAGCCAAGCTTGCGCCGCGCGTGCCCTAGTGGGGGCAATGTTTTTACCGCTTTCCCATCTGCCCTGGAAGCCCCGCTAGCGTTGCCAGCGCGACTGCTATTGACCGCGCTGGCAGCACCTCCTAAGTACCAGCTCTTCGGTATTGCGTCCCCACTGCGCGCTGACCCCGTCGCCCCCACAGCGGACCCAATGGCGACGATGAGACCGTAGCACCCACGATCTATGCCAGCCAGTCCAGCACAATCAACGATCCTCCCTTGGGCGGCGCGGCGCCTCGTCCTGATCGCGCTGCTGCTATTGCTGGCAGGCCTTGTGACTGGCTGCGCCCAAGAGCGTTACATCTCGCGCCGCTCCCAGCCCAATAATCCGCTCACCGCGCCGCTGCGGCTTCTGTCGCGCGCCGGGCCGCGGCCGACTCCCCGCACTCAGCAATTGCTGCGGAGCTACGACCTGGAGTCTGAGCAGAAAGAGAATCCACAGGCCGCCCTCGCACACCTCCAGGCCCAAATCGCCCTGGAGCCGACGCCCGAAAAGCTCTGCTCGTACGCGGAATTGGCTTACATCCAAGGCAAGCGACTCGAAGCCAGCGGCAATCGCAAGGCCGCCCTCGATCTGTACGGCGCCTCCGTCGCCCACGCCTATTGGTACCTGCTCGACCCGAATCTCGATCTCTTTCGCAACCCCTACGATCCGCAGTTCCGCCGGGCCTGCGACCTGTATAACGAATCGCTCGAGTCGGCCATGCGGATCGTCCAGAAGGCAGGCCGCCTGAAGCCCGGCGAAGCGCAGGTCATTCAGACCGGCACGCAGCAATACGTCGTCGACATGCGGCTCAGCGGCCCTTGGCGTCCTGAGGACCTGGAGAAGCTCGAGTTTGTCAGCGATTTCGAGCTGGGCGGCGGGCTGACCAACCGCCATCACACCTACGGCCTCGGCGTGCCGCTCATCGCCGTCCGCCGGCGGCGCGAAGGAGAATCGCCGGCCGAGAAGTACTATCCGCCTGGACTGAGCTTTCCCGTCACCGCGTTTCTGCACGTCGAGCACCAAACGCCGGACGAAGCCGCCAGCGGCGTGCATCACTGCGTGCTGGAACTGTTTGACCCGATGTACGCCAGCAACATCGAGGTCGCAAGTCGCCTGGTGCCGCTCGAGACCGACCTGACCACGCCGCTGGCGTACTTTCTCGACCATCCGGCGTTTCGCGAGAACGACATCGCCACGTTTGGCCTCCTGAATCCCGGCAAGGTCCAGGGAATCAAGGGGCTATACATGGTCGAGCCGTTCGACCCCAATCGCATCCCCGTGGTCATGGTCCACGGCCTCTGGTCGAGTCCCACGGCCTGGATGGAAATGTTCAACGACCTCCGCGCCTTTCCCGAAATCCGCAGCCGCTATCAATTCTGGTTTTTCCTCTATCCGACCGGCCAGCCGTTCTGGACAAGCGCCGCGCAGCTTCGCGACACGCTGGTTGAAGCCCGTACGGTACTCGATCCGCAGGGGCAAAACCCGCAGCTCAACGAGCTGGTGCTTGTCGGCCACAGCATGGGAGGCCTGGTCTCTCGTCTCCAGACAATCGAAAGCGGCGATTCCTTCTGGCGTCTCGTCAGCGACAAGCCCCTGGAGGAGCTGAAAGCCACGCCCGCCGAGCAGAATAAACTCGCCAAGAGCTTCTACTTCCACCCCAATCCGGCCGTGAAGCGGGTCGTTACTATCGGCACGCCGCACCACGGTAGCACCTATTCCAACGACTATACGCAATATCTCGGCCGCAGCCTGATCACCTTGCCGGAGATGATGGTGGAGATGTCGAACAAACTGATTCGCGAAAATCCGGGGGCGTTTCGGAACACCGACCTGCTGACGACGACGACCAGCATCGATTCGCTCTCTCCCAAGTGCCCCATCTTTCCGGTACTGAATTCGTCCCCGCGGGCCGAGTGGACCCAATACCACAACGTCATTGGCGTGGTGCCGAAGAAGACCTGGCTCGGCAGCGTCTCAGAAGTGGGCGACGGAGTTGTCGGGCAGGAGAGCGCCCGCTGGGAAGCAGCGGCGTCCGAAGTCGCGGTTCCCGCTGATCATCTGGTGTTGCAACAGCATCCGCTCGCGATTCTCGAAGTGCGGCGGATCCTCTTGGAGCACGCGGCCTCCATCGACTCAGTGGCCGCTGGGCCGCAGGAGTCTGCGCCGGCAGAAATGAGGTAAGACGGATTTCCAATCCGGTTTGTATACCCTTAAAGGTCCAGAGCGACAACCTCCGCGGCGAATTCGATTCGATGAAGGTGGAAATGGAGGGTTGGCGAGAATTGGCGACGCGCAAAGATTTCAAAGGAGCGCTTCTCAGACCGAACGGGTTTTCAAACTAGCCTGTAACTATGCGTTTCCGCCTCCAAACACTGCTGATCGTGCTGGCCGTGGGGCCGATCTTGGGTGCTTGGGGCTATCGTGCCGTTGAAGAGCACTTGCGGTATCAACGCCACCAGGAAGCGCTGAGTAAGATTCGGCCGCCTCGGATAGTGGTGCCACCCGACCAAGTCATTCCTACCATCCTCGCGGAAGAAGCTAGACGACGATCAACAGACAATCGGCTGTATCGCTGGGGACCAACATCACCCCTGCCCTAGTCGGCGCCTCACTTGCCCTTCGCCAACGCCAGCCGGTTTGCATGGCAAAACAGAAGGTCGCCGCGAAGCGCGCAAAATGCCGGGTTTTTCCGCACGGAATTGATAGCGCCGGTTTGCTAAATCAAAATTGAAAACGGCGAAAATTTCGACCACTCAGCCACCTCTCTGAACAACTTGGCACAGGGAACCGCGCAGTCTGCCATTTTCTGCAAGCGGGGGCAGGATCGGACGGCGAGGTCGGGAGACCTGCGCCGAACACGGCGTGAATGAGTCAGGGGTTTCGAGGGCCCGACTCGATGCATAAAATGCAAAACTTGCATAACTGCATAACGAAAAAAGTGGCGCAAGATATTGCTGGGGAAGGACTTAGGAAAGAAGCCCGGCCGCAGGGAAAAAGTTTGGATAGGCGTGCATAACACGCTCCAAGCTCCAAGCCAAATGTCTAACGCCCTAAGTATTCCGCGGTTGCAGGTGGCTTTTCACGGAAGTGATTGGGAGGCTGGGAGTTGAGGCGATTTGTGTCCTGGAAAAATCAGTTTTTGGAATAGGTTCGGTTTGGCCTAGTGGACCGACCGACGTGAATTGACAGTAACCCGAAGTGTCAGCGAGGCCGATTCCTCGCTGACGCTTCGGGTTAGTATCGCTCCGCGAAAGGACGCCCTTTCGCGGAGCGAAAGGCGATACTACTCGACTTTGGACTTTGGACCGACAAGGAATTCGATATGCCCGAACATGTGGTGATCATTGGCAGTGGGCCGGCTGGCTGGGCCGCCGCCATTTACGCCGCCCGCGCGAACCTGCATCCGCTCGTGTTCGAAGGGGCGGAAACCGAGGACAACCGCATCGCCGGCACGTTGCCGCTGGGGCAGCTGAACCTGACCACCGAAGTCGAGAATTACCCTGGCTTCCCCGCTGGACACTTGCAACATTTCATCCGCACGGCCGTCGCCAAGGACCGCGTCGAAACCTACCTGGAGCCGCTCGAAGAGCATGCCCACGCGGTCACCGGCCCGGAGCTGATGAACCTGATGCGGCAGCAGGCCGAGAATTTCGGCACGCGGATCATCACCGACGACATCGTCAGCGTCGATCTAAGCCGCCAGCCCTACAAATTGACGTCGCTCGGCGGACAGACGGTCCAGACCCACACGGTGATCATCGCCACCGGCGCGAAGGCGAACTACCTCGGCCTGGCGTCGGAGGAGCGGTTCAAGAACCGTGGCGTCAGTGCGTGTGCCGTGTGCGACGGGGCCCTGCCGCGCTTCCGCAACAAGCCGCTGGTCGTGGTGGGCGGCGGCGACACGGCGGTCGAGGAGGCGACGTACCTGTCGAAGTATGCCTCGACGGTGCACATGCTTCTGCGGCGCGACAAGTTCCGCGCCAGCAAGGTCATGGAAGACCGGGCCAAGAACAACGCCAAAATCAAAATCCACCACTTCCGCGAGGTTGCCGAAGTGCTGGGCGACGACAAGCAGGGGCTGACCGGAGTCCGCGTCAAGAACAACCAGGACGGCAGCACCGACGACCTCTCCGCGGGCGGCCTGTTTCTGGCGATCGGCCATACACCCAATACGGCCTTCCTCGAGGGGCAGCTCGAGCTGACGCCGCTGGGCTACATCAAGTTCACCACGCCCCAGCGCACCTACACCAGCAAGGAGGGCGTGTTCGCGGCCGGCGACGTGGCCGATGACTACTACCGCCAGGCAGTGACCTCCGCCGGCACCGGCTGCATGGCGGCCCTCGACGCCGAGCGGTACTTGGCGGCGAAGGGAATCTGAGAGTCAATTTCGGATTTCAGATTTCAGATTTCAGAATTCAGATTGCAGGTTGCAGATTACGAGACGACGGTTTCTTCCGGCGCGGCCGGCTGCTTGACGGTGCGGTTGCGGAGGTAGGTCACCGTGCCGGGGATGATGGAGAGAATCACGATGAGCACGATGACCAGCTCGAAGTTCTCCTGCACGAGTGGCCAGGTGCCGACGTAGTAACCCAGCAGCGTAATGCCGCCGGCCCAGAGGGCGCCGCCGGCCACGTTGTAGGCCAGAAACCGCCGGTAGTTCATGCTGCCGACGCCGGCCACGAAGGGAGCGAAGGTCCGCACGATCGGCAGGAAGCGAGCCAGGATGATCGTCTTGCCGCCGTGGCGCTGGAAGAATTGCTCCGTATAGCGGAGGTGCTCCTGGTTGAGCCAGCGGGTTACCTTGCCGGAGAACACCTTGGGCCCCACGTACCTGCCGATGTGGTAGTTGACCGTATCGCCGAGCACCGCCGCCACAAACAGGAGCGGAATGAGAACCCAGATGTTGAGCGGACTTTCCGGCTGGCCGGCAAAGGCCCCGACGGCAAACAGCAGCGAATCGCCCGGCAGAATGGGCGTTACGACCAAGCCTGTCTCGCAGAAAATGATGGCGAACAAGATGGCGTACGTCCACACGCCGTAGTCGCTGACGACGTCCTTGAGCACATCGTCGAGTCGAAAAAACAGGTCGAACAGCTCACTCATGACGAATTTGCGGACCAGGTGGGCGGGAGGGCTTAACGCAACTATAGCTCAGTAACGCCCCCAGGGCACATGGCGGCTAGCCGCGCCGGCGTTACACAAAGGGCCGGAGGGACTAGTCCGGCAGCGGCTTGCCATGGGTTTCCGGGGCGAGCCAGATGATGGCGACACCGACCAGATACACCAGGCTCATCGTCGAATAAGCGCGCGAATAGTCGCCGCCGAACACCTCATTCATCAAGTAGCCGGACTGAAGCGCGCCAACCGCGGCCAGGATGCGGCCAAAATTGTAGCCAAACCCCTGGGCCGTGGCCCGGACCGACGTGCCAAACAGCTCCGGAAGGTAGAGCGGAATCCAGCCGTAGAAGGCGGCCGTCACGCCGCCGGCCAGCATCACCGAGGCGAGAAAGGTGTAGTCGTAGCGGGTGTTGAATTGCCAAAACAACAGCGCGGTGCCCAGCGATGCCAGGCACAAAGCGACATACATCCAGCGGCGGCTGAACCAGCTTCCCACGACCGCGGCGACAATCGTGCCGATGATGGCGCCGATACCCATCGCAATCTGCGTGTATGCTTTGGCGTGCGCCAGGTTGCCGGTCAGAATGTGCTTGGCCTCTTCGGGATACGTCTTCGCCAGGTGATCGGCCCACGAAGGGGCCGACTGGATCGAGGCCCACGTTCCCAAAAGCGCCACGCCGCTCAAGCAGGCCGCGATGATCATCCGGCCGACGACGGCCTGCGTGCCGGCCTTCTCGCCGCTCGCGGCCCGCACGCGGGCCAGATATCGGCGAACTGGGTAGAGGTAACCAACCAGGGCTACGGCCAGGCCGATTGCCAGCCCGGCCAATCGCAACCGATACGAGTGCTCGACGGTGACATCGCCAAGCGTCGTCTTGTCCCAGGCAAACACGTAGATCGTCAGGAGCGGCCCGATCGTTCCACCCGCGACGCCGAGCAGGTCCCAACTGGACCAATGCGAAGTGGCGCCACGTTCCTGCTCCTGTAGCCAGCGCTGCGACTCCGGCACGAACAGGCGGATAAAGAACGTCAAGAGCGCGGGAAGCGCTCCGATCAAGAGGAGCAGCCGCCAAGCGTCGTTCTTCACTAGCGCCGCCACCCACGCCTCCGGCAGCGGGCTGGCTTGCATGGCCGAGGTGAGCGAGTCGAGGATGCCGCTTAGACCCAAGCTGATGAGGGCGATCAGCAGGAAGCCGACATTGGCCGCGGCCCCGATCAGCCCCGCCAGCCAGCCCCGCGAGGTATTCGGCCAGATTTCCATCACCAGCGACACGCCCAGCGACCATTCGCCCCCCATGCCCAGCGAGGCGATGAAGCGGAACAGGAAGAACCACTCCAGGTTCGGCGCCAGGCCGCATAAGCCAGTGAACAGCGTATAGGCCAGCACGCTGAGCGTCATCGCCCGCACGCGGCCGATCCGGTCGCCCAACCAGCCGAACAGCACGCCGCCAGTGGCCGCGCCCACCAGGAAGCCGGCGATCATGACGCCGAACCACAGACCGACGGCCTTGTCATCTCCGCGGCTGCCGAGCAGGTCCAGGAGAGCCGGCCGGGCCACAAGCGGAAAGAGCCCCATTTCGAACCCGTCGAACATCCAGCCCAAAAGAGCGGCCGCCAGGGCCATCCATTTGCCTTTGCCGGCCACGCCGGAAGGGGTCGCGGACGGCGACATCGGCGAGGCGTA
>JAKEHX010000364.1 GCA_022614795.1 Planctomycetaceae bacterium
GACGGCACGGTGAGCATGGTCGTCACCGGCAAAACGGCCGACGAGGTCCGCTGCCGCGTCACGGGAAGCGGCATCCTTCGCAGCCGCCAGGGAATCAACCTGCCGGGCGCCAAGCTGGGCGTGTCGCCGCTGACCGAGGCCGACATGGCGAGCGCGGCCTGGGCGGCCAAGAGCAAAGTCGATTTTGTCAGCCTGAGCTTCGTGCGCAAAGCAGCCGACGTGCTGCTGCTCAAGGAATTGCTGCGCAGGCAAGGCGCTAGCGCCATGGTGATCGCCAAAATCGAGAAGCCCGAGGCAGTCGAGCAACTGACCGAAGTCGTCGCCGCGGCGGACGGCGTGATGGTGGCCCGCGGCGACCTGGGCGTGGAAATGGACGTGGCCGAAATCGCCGTCGTGCAGAAGCGGATCGTGAGCGAGTGCCAGCGGCAGGGCAAGCCGGTGATCGTGGCCACGCAGATGCTGGACAGCATGCATCACAACCGGCGTCCCACGCGGGCGGAAGCGACCGATGTCGCCAATGCGATTCTCGACGGGGCCGACGCCTGCATGCTCTCGGGCGAGACAGCGATCGGCGATTTCCCCGCCCTCGTGGTCGAAACGATGAACCGGATCATGCTGGCCACCGAGCCGCTGCTCGAGGAGCGCGACCCCTCTCCCGTCGTACAGGCGAGCGACGTGCATCCTGTCACCGCCGCAGCGGTTGCCGGCAGTGCGGCCATCGCCCAGCAACTTGGAGCCAAATTGGTGGTCGTCGCGACGCGCAGCGGAAGCACGTGCCGCCTGCGGAGCAAGCAGCGCGATTTTGTGCCGACAATCGGCGTCAGCGACTCGCCCGAGGTGCTGCGGCGGCTGGCGCTGTTTTGGGGCGTGACGCCGCTCGCTGGAGCGCCGGTTCACGACGGGCCGGCGCTGCGAGCGTTCATCGACCGCTGGTGCCGCGAGCAGGGACTGATTCAAAAAGGGGACAGGATCGTGTTCTGCACGGGGACAAACTTCTACCCGATGGCGCAGAACATCGTGGTGATTCACGAAGTGGAATGAGATCGATGGCAAGGGCAGTGCATTCCGAGCATTCACCGATGACAAGCCGTCCGATGCGGTACGGGATCTCGGAGCAGCACCTATGCCGCGGCCAGTCGCTCGCGTAGCCAGGCAGCTTCCTCCGTGGTGAGCGAACCGGGCTGGGGCTGGTCGTAAAACAACAATTCGGGATAGGGCCCTTCTTCCCAGGTGCGGTTGAATGCGATTTGCAAGTCCAGTAAGGCATCGTCATCGTCCGCGGCCAGCGGCAGAGCGAGTTTTTTTGGCAGGCGCTGCTGGAGCGGAAAGTGATACACTTCCTGGCGGGATGGCCACTTCCGCGTAACGACCGCCAAATAGCGCCACCGAGGTAAGCGAGCCAGTCGCTCAGCAGAAATGCGCACGGTGGGCTGGCCGCCGCGCAAAAGGTCAATTTCCACCAAATTTGCTCCGCCCGCGCGATACTCCTCTCGTTTCGTTAAGTAGGACGATCGCCCTTCGCCCGGTTGCTTGTTGTCAGGGCTGAGCACTTCAATGGCTGTAACCAGGCGATTGCCGGCGGCAGTTTCCACAATGTGGATGAGCGGCTGGCGAAACTCTTCGCTTACGAGCTCAAAAATTGCAGGCTTGTCGGGAGCTGCGTCAAGCACGGCGGAGGCAGACGATTTCACGACTCGACTTGGATTGTGCACGACGGCCACGTCCGGGTAGCGAGAATGATCGGCCTCAACGATAAAGAGCCGATCTTGCGTCAGTGCGACATATTTGGGACGCAACAAAGGTTGCAACTGAGCGCATAACGCGGAGATGAGTCGATCATGGAAATCCGGCCAGATTTCCGCTCGCTCCAGAAAGGGGTCCATTCCAGGAAATGGGCAGGGCATAGCGCGGCTCGCAAGCAAGATTCCCAGGGCGGTAGCCGAACACAACTCTCCTCTAGTGTACCTTGCCGCAAAGTAGTGGACACGCTCGCCACGGATCACTTCTTTTCAACCTTGAGGAGCTCGAAGTCCTCCATTTGCCGGCCGAGGTAGATGTGGTCAAAGAGGGCCGCGTTGCCGTCGACGGGCGAGAAGGCCAGACCCGTGAGCGTGAATTCGCCGAAGTCCGCAAACAAGTCGCGCGTGACCACCTCGAATTTCGGCGCGGGCAGCTTATCGCTGATCACGAGCGACGCCCCGTAGCATTCGCCGCCAGGGCCGGCGTGATAGCGGAACTTGGCCCCCTCGCGGCCCGTGCCGCCAGGCCCCCACGTCCCATCGTGATTGAGCTGGAGGCAGATCGTGTTACCGCCCGCCTTCTTCCAGGCAAAGCGAATGTAGCGATATTCGCCCGGGCCAGGGTTTTCGCGGATGTTCACGCCCAGCGACGGCAGGCTGGCATTGAACCGCTGGCCGGGGGTCACGCGGAGGCTGTAGGTGCCGCTGTATTTGTCGCGCTGGTCGGGAATCGCCCGGCCGTCCCCCTCGGTGAGCAGGGCCACGAACTTCTCGTCATCTTCGAAAATCTCCTTGGGCTGCTCAGCCGCGGGCTTTTCGCCAGGGACGACATTCACGACGACGTCAATCGCATTGCTCTTGACCGAAGTCGTCGAAACGGGGGCGGCTACGGCCACGAGCTTGACCCCCTTCAGCTCACCCGGCTTGCTGCCGAAGGCGAACGTGACGGGCAGGGCGAAGTCGGTTTGCTCCGGCTGCACCAACACCGTCGGCGACGAGTAGCCCTTGGGCAGACTTTCCAGCGTTACGACTACCGGCTGCGTAAAGCCCGCGGAACGAGCGACCTTGCCCGTGAACTTGCCAGTCTCGCCCGCACCGGCCTTGCCTTCGACGGTGCTAGCGCCGGCCAATTCGATGGTAAAGGGGACGCTCGTCGTCAAACGGCGAACTGGAGTGGCGATCGATGCGACCGCACTCTTGCCATCGGCGGAAAGCAGGTCGGCGGCAAGCACCAAATCCCACGGCTGCTGCGGCAAGTCGGCCGGCACGAGGATGTTCACCGACACTTCCTTCTGATCGGCCGGGAAGACCGGATCGCCCTCCAGCCGGAGCGCCCGATCCAGATCGTCCACCTCCTTGTCCTGGTTGTTCTCCTTGATCTTCTTGCGGGGCATCGGCTGGGTGGTCAAGAGACGGATGCGAACGCTGCCCATGGCCCCCTCGCGGCGCGGCAACGAGAGCCTGGCTGCGAGTTTGCCGCCGAGCACGAGCTTGTCATCCTGGCGGGCGTTCCAGGCAATGCCGATCGGCGAAGCCGCGGCAATCGCCAGCCCCACCTGCTCGCGCAGGGCCGGCTGATAGCGCGACCCCGGCGCATCGCCAAATCTCGCCAGGCGGACGAGGGGAACGGGCGACTCGAGCGCCTTGCCGACGACGCGCGAGAGCACGGCCTGCGGACCGCTCTGCGTTGCACTCAGCGTCAACAGGCCAATCGTCGCGCCCGGCGGAATGACGTTGCCGGCCAGCGTCAGCTCACTGGGCGCACCCTCGAGCGACAGCTCGATCGGCCCGCCGTAATTGGTCCGAGTGACCTGGACCGGCACGACCTGCGTGCCGCCGGCAGGAACGACAATGCTCGGGGATGGCAGCGTCAGCTCGATCTGGGGCCGCGTTCGGTCGGTGATTTCTAGGCGATAAACATGGTCCGCGCCTCCTTCGCCATTAAGGTCCTTCAGTGCAACTTGCAACTTGTTCACATCGGCCGGCACATCAAAATCGACGAGCGGATCGCTGCTATTAGGCCGGTCGTCGCCTGCTGCGAGCTGGCTGCCTTGCTCGTTGCGAATCGACAAAACGCCGTCGAGCGGCGAGCCTAGCTGCCGGGCGACCACGTCAATGTGCAACTTTTGTCCGGGAGTGACGGGAAGTAGATACTTGTCTTCTTCCCCCTTCGCGGCCAGCACGCCGCTGATCCCGACGGGCGCGGTGGACAGTTCCTGAAGCGCTCCTTGGGCGGGCGCTTCAACCAGCTCGGCATGGTCGCTGATTTCCAGGCGCGGGGCGGCACCCGTGTATTGCGGCGTGCTGGGAACCGTCGCTACCGACTGGCCAGGGACCGATGCGGCGCTGGCGTCGTGCTCCGCCGTCGCGGTGAGATTCGAGCCGGCGAATTTGAGAGTCTGCTTGCTGCCGGCGGCAACCGCTAGCGGCAGTGCGAAATCGGCGTACGAAAGATCGCCGACCTTCAGGCGAAAATGACCCGGCCCCGCCGTGCGGAAAAGTTGATCGTGCAGCTCGATCGTGTACTCGGCATCGGCGGGGAGGATCGCCTGGCACCGCGCGTCGCCGCCGAGCGCCGGGCGCGGCGGGCTCCAAGCAATCTGCTTGCCGCGGGGATCATACAGCCGGACCACCGGCTTGAGGCTGGCCCCCAGACGCTGGGCCTCGACGTCGAGCACGATCCGCTGGTCTTTTTTGCCGGCAATTTTCGTCCGCAGGACCTGGGCTCCGCCGACCGCGCCGTGCAGGGCGACGGGCAACTCGGTCAGCTGGTCGGTGAAAGCGGTTTGCGGCAGAGAGTCGACGCCGATAACGATCGGGGCGGAGATTCCGTGGGCATTGGCCACGCGAAGCGGGATCAAGCCGGGCTGTGCGGCAGCGTCGAGCGTGACTTCGATCTCGAGGCGGTCGGCCTTGGCTTCTCCCTTGATCGCTTGAGAGGCGATCTTCGCGGGGAGCAGGAGCCGAGAATCGGGGCTCAGATCGGAGCCGGTGATGACGAGCGTCGTCGGCTGGCCGATCCGCAGGCCCCGGGGCGAGAGATTTGCGATTGTGGGGGCTGCGAAGGCGGGGACGAGCCAACCTCCGACGAGCGTCAGTGCCAACAGCCAGCGGGAGAGGTAAAGACGGACCATGACGGCTCCTAGGTCGTGCACCGGACAAATCGAATTTTTCGCGGCGGGGCGGGAGATGCCGCGGCAGGCGGGATGTTGAACGAAAAAGCGCCGCCGCGGCGGGCGGCGGCGCGAGGTGAATCGGAAAACGGTCGTTTGCTACGGCTTGGCAGGCTCGGCGAACGGATCGTCGCTAGCGGGCGCTGCCGGAGCGGGTGGTGCCGGAGCCGCGGGTGCCGCCGCGGGCTTGGGCGGCTCGGCAAATGGGTCGTCACTGGCCGGAGCGGGTGCTGGAGCCGGAGCTGCCGGCTTGGGCGGTTCAGCAAAAGGATCGTCGCTGGCCGGCGCTGGAGCAGGTGCTGCCGGAGCGGCCGGCTTGGGAGGCTCTGCAAAAGGATCGTCGCTGGCCGGCGCAGGCGGAGCAGCTGGAGCAGCCGGAGCCGGGGCGGTTGGTGCCGCCGGAGCTGTCGGAGCCGGCGTTGTTGGAGCAGCCCCAGTCGCGGGCTTCACGGGTTCAGCAAAGGGATCTTCGCTCGCCGGCGCAGGAGCAGGCGTTGCCGGAGCCGGTGCTGCGGGGGCCGGTGCTGCCGGTGCAGGCGCCGCCGGAGCAGGTTTGGGCGGTTCAGCAAACGGGTCCTCGCTGGCCGGCGGGGAAGCAGGTGCCGGAGCGGGAGAAGGTGCCGGGGCCGGAACAGCCGCTAGTGCGGCAGGCGCTGGAGCCGGAACAGCAGCAGGCTTAGCCGGTTCCGCAAACGGATCGGCGGCAGCGGGTGCTGGTGCAGGCGCGGGTGCGGGCGCTGGAGCAGGTGCTGGTGCAGGTACAGCCGGTTCTGCAAACGGATCGGCAGCAGCCGGTGCTGGTGCAGGCGCTGGGGCCGGTGTACGGGCTGGCGACGGAGCTGGTGCAGGCACAGCCGGTTCCGCAAATGGATCAGCCGCAGCGGGTGCAGGTGCAGGCGCTGGGGCCGGTGCACGGGCTGGTGTCGGAGCTGGTGCAGGTACAGCCGGTTCCGCAAATGGATCAGCCGCAGCCGGTGCTGGTGCTGGTGCAGGCGCTGAGGCCGGTGTACGGGCTGGCGACGGAGCTGGTGCAGGCACAGCCGGTTCCGCAAATGGATCAGCCGCAGCGGGTGC
>JAKEHX010000365.1 GCA_022614795.1 Planctomycetaceae bacterium
GCCACGGCCCGAGCGCGTGAAAGCCGGTCGCGATGAGCGTCTCGTCGCTCGCGTCGGGCAGCTCGTCGCCGGCGATCTGCTCGAGGACGAACCGGTCGTAGGGCTTGTCACTGTTGAGCGCGGCGATTACGTAGTCGCGATAGCGCCAGACGCTCGGCTTGGCGTCGTCGCGCTCGTAGCCGTTGGAGTCGGCGTAGCGCACCAGGTCGAGCCAATGGCGGGCCCACCGCTCGCCGTATGCCGGATCGGAGAGGAAGCGATCGACGACGGCCTCATATGTCATCAACTCTCTGTCTCTCGGACGCTCCGTCTCTTCTTCTCGTTCAGACCGAGAGCAAGTGAGAAACGCATCTTGTTCTGCGATCGTCGGTGGAAAACCGCGCAGATCGAGCGAAAGGCGGCGGAGGAGCACCAGCGGCTCGGCTGGCGGAGAAAGTGCCAGATCGGCAGCGCTGAGGCGCGCGGCGATGAAGGCGTCGATGGGGTTCGCCTTGTGGCTCGGCGCAATCGGCACGTCCGGCCTGCGAACTGGCTGAAACGACCAGAAACTGCGGGCCTGGTCGAGATCGACCGACTTCTCGTGGACACCCAAGGCACGATCGTTCGGCCAGGCCGCCCCGGACGCGACCCAGCGTCGCAGCATGTCGATCTGCTGGGCCGACAGTTTCTTGGACTCCTTGGCCTTTGGCGGCGGCATTTCGCCTGCCGTGATGCGGTCCACGAGCACGCTCTCGGCTGGCTTGCCAGCGACAATGGCCGGCCCCAATTCGCCGCCAGCCATAGCCGTCGCCAGCGTCGAGAGATCAAGACCGCCGCTGCGCTTTAACGGCTGATGGCACACCAGACAGTGATTGACCACGGTAGGAGCCACGTCGCGCTCGAAGTCGGGCGGCTCGTCAGCGGCAAGCGGCAAATCCCCCGCCGTTACCAGAAGTCCCAGTGCCAATAGCGGCAATGCCCGCGGCCACGCCATGCAAGTGTCTCCTCAGTGCCCTATCGAACGCGGCGACTTTCGCCGCACCATTCGTGCCTTTAGCATATCCATTGCCAGGCCGAGTTAAAAAGACTTTTTCCCTTGGCGGAGTGGCAAACATGCGCCCCATCCACGTCGTCCCGCGGCGATTGTTCCTCCGGTCCACGGCGGCGACGGCCGCGCTTGGCCTGGTCGAGCGCACCAAGGCAAGCGCCGAGCCGGAACTGCGGAAGGACGCGCTGGCGGCAATGAAGAAGGCCGCGACATATTTCCGCTCGAAAGTCGCCCGCCACGGCGGCTATGTCTATTACTACTCGCCTGACCTCACGCGTCGGTTGGGCGAGGGGGTCGCTGGGCCCGAGGAGATTTGGGTCCAGCCCCCCGGAACGCCGTCGGTCGGACTCGCGTACCTGGCCGCGTTCGAAGCAACCGGGGATCAGCTTTACCTCGATGCCGCGCTCGAAGCGGGCCGGGCCTTGATCTATGGCCAGCTTCAGTCGGGCGGCTGGACGGCGAGCATCGATTTCGATCCGCGCGGGCCCCGCGTCGGCCAGTATCGCAGCGGCAAAGGCCGCGGACGGAACAATTCGACGCTCGATGACGGCATCTCACAAGGGGCGATTCGCTTTCTGGCGCGGCTCGACAAGGCACTCGATTTCAAAAATGAGAAGGTCCACGAAGCCGTCCAGGTCGCGCTCGACGCCCTCCTGGCCGCGCAGTTTGCCAATGGGGCGTTTCCGCAGGTATGGACCGGCCCGGTCTCCAAGCAGCCGGTGATCAAGGCGAGCTACCCCAGCTACGACTGGCGGAGCGAGGGAAAGGTCAAAAACTATTGGGACATGTACACGCTCAACGACGGCCTGGCGGGGACGGTCACCGCCACGCTGCTTGATGTCCACGCGGTTTACGACCGGCCGAAATACAGGGAAGCGGCTGCTCGGCTGGGCGACTTTTTGATCCTGGCGCAAATGCCCGATCCGCAGCCGGCGTGGGCCCAGCAATACAGCTACGCGATGCATCCGATTTGGGCCCGCCGCTTTGAACCGGCGGCAATCACCGGCGGCGAATCGCAGGACGTGATGGAAACGCTCATCACGATTTTCCGCACGACGGTGGAAAGGAAGTACCTGGAGCCGATTCCGCGAGCGCTTGCGTATTTGAAGAAGTCGCTTTTGCCCGATGGCCGACTGGCCCGCTATTACGAGCTGCAAACCAACCAGCCGCTGTACATGACTCGCCGCAGCGACGAATACTCGCTCACCTATGACGACCAGAATTTGCCGGACCATTACGGCTGGAAAGTCGAGTCGCGGCTGGAGGCGATTGAGGCGGACTTCCAGCGGGGGCGATCAGGAGACAGGGGACAGGGGACAGGAGACGTGAAGCACGTCTCCTCGGCTGATGCCGTCCGCATGGTGATTGCGGCACTCGACGACCAAGGTCGCTGGATCAGCACCTACGCCGGCGAGCGGCTCGTGGGCCAACCGAAATTCAAGCCGGGCGAAAAATACATCAGCAGCGCCGTATTCAGCCAACATCTCCAGACACTCCGCGGCTATGTCGCGGCCGGACGCTAGTGCTAAAGAAGCTCGCGAAGCGCCTGGCCCTTTTCCTCCAGCACGTACCGCGGACGGCCGCGATAGTCGGTGTATTGCACGTCGGCCGGAATGCCGAAGTGGTGGAAAATTGTGGCGGCCAGGTCCGACGGCGTGACGGGCCGCTCCTTGATCTGGCCGCCGTCGCGCTCGGTCGCACCAATCACCTGCCCGTGCCGCAAGCCGCCCCCGGCCATCGTGAGCGACATCACAAACGGCCAGTGATTGCGGCCGTCGGTTGAGCCCTGCGTGCCGATCTGCGGCGTGCGCCCGAATTCGCCCATGGCAATCACCAGCACATCGTCCAGCAAATTGCGCTCGGCCAGGTCGCCGACAAGTGTCGTCAGCACATGATCGAACACGGGCAACAAGGGCCGCAATCCGTTCCAAATGCCGCCGTAGGGCGGGATGTTGTCGCCGTGCGTGTCCCAGGTGCCGCTGGCGCCGTGATTCGACAAGTCAATCGTCACGAAGCTAACGCCCGCTTCGACCAGACGTCGGGCCAATAGCGCCTGGCGGGCCCAGTTGTGCTCGCCGTAGCGATCAAGCGTTTCCTTGGGTTCGCGCGACAGGTCAAACGCCTCGCGGGCCCGCGGGCCAGTCACCATTTCGACCGCTTGCCGGCTGTAGTGGTCGAGCGATTGCATCGAGCCGTCCTGGTCGAGGCCGGCTCGCAACCGATCGAATTGCTTGAGCAGATTCTGGCGCGACTGAATTCGGTCGCCGTCGAGCGCTGCGTGCGCTGCAAGCAATTCGCTCACGTTCTTGGCGACGAACGGCTCGTAGCGCTTGCCCAGGTCGCCGGCGAATGCTACGTGCGACCGCGATTGCATGTTGAGGACGACATACGGCGGCAGGGCCAGGTCGGGCTTGGACTCGTGCCGCGCGACGATCGACGCCAGTGCGGGATAGTGCGACGCCTCGGGGTTGATCCGCGGTTCCGCCTCACGATTGGCCGTCTGCATCACCATATTCGGCTCGTGGTTGCTCTTCCGGCAATCGACCGAGCGGATGATCGTCAGCCGGTCCATCATCGCGGCCTGTTTGGGCAAAAATTCGCACAGCCGCCCGCCGGGCAGTTTGGTGGCGATTGTGCCGAAGGGACCGCGAATCTCGGGCGGGGCATCGGGTTTGACGTCCCAGGTGTCAATGTGGCTGGGCCCGCCCGTCATCCAGAGCAGGATCACACTCTTCTGGCGGGCGATCGGTTTGCCAGCCGCGACTGCCTGGTCTTGAGCCGCGAGCAGTGCAGGCAACGAGAGGCCGGCGATGCCCGCGATCCCCGCCTTGAGCGTGCTCCGCCGGCCGACGAGGCGCACACCCTCCTTGGCACGAGCGTTCCAAGACAGGAATGCGTGCTCGGTCCCATGCTGTTTGCGATTGCAGCCAAACATCGCCCGCTCCGGGCTCGATTATTAGCATCCAATGCGTTGAGCTTACTGGCCACGCGTAGCTGGTGCAACGGAATCTTGGCCGGCCTGCTTCGTCGCGACGACGACTTCCAGTCCGCGCAACCGCTCCGAAAACGCCTCGTTGTGCACTGCCACGTCAAAACCGTGCCGCTCCAAGAGGATCTTTGCCTGCGGCAGGAGAAACGTCAGATAGAACATGACAAACGGCGGCCGGACGAGCGCATTACGCACGTGCATGGCGGCGTTGAAGCCGCGGGACAGCAAGTACTGGCGCGAATACCAGGGGGGCATGTGGCACGTGACGAATGCAAATCGCCCGCCGGGCCGAAGTGCGGCGGCAATCCGCTCGACGAAACGCGGCTCGTCCTTGGGCAAGATGTGCCCCAGCGAGCCGACGGTCACGGCCAGGTCGAATTCCTCGTGGAATTGCATGTCAAGCACATCGCCGCGCACTAGTTCGACTGGGGCCTGGCCTGCCTCGTCGGGGAAGCGCTGGCGGGCAACGTCGAGCATTCGCTGGCTGAAATCGATGCCCACGACGCGCTCGCGGCATAGCGGCCTGAGAATCCGCATGGCCGCGCCGGTTCCGCAGCAGATATCAAGCGCCGCGTCGATCGACCGGGGCGGACCAAGATACTTCGCCAGCCCGTCGAGAATCTCATCCGGCGTGCGGAAGGGCGTGTACTCGAACTTCGGGGCCAAGAGGTCGTAGCCCCGCTCGGTGGACGACAGGCACTGCTCGGCCAATTCCCAGAACGTCGGCCCCTGTGGATGAAACATAGGCCGCAGTCTAGTTGCCCGTCCCCGCGGCCGCACCGGGACGGTCCACCGCTCCGAGCACTGATTCCGGCACAAAGCGGCCGTCCGCCGTGTGGACCTGCCAGGCCTTCATCTCGACGACGTATTTGCCGGCCGGCGACGCCTGCCAGCCGCCGGTGGGCGGCCTCAGCTCATAGGTGGCGACGACAGTGCTTCCCGCCAGCTCGTGTCCCTTCAGTTCCGCGAACTGGTGGAACCCGGAAGGGCCGATGATGCGGATGTCGCTCGCATCGAGGCTCGCGGGCACAATCCCGCGTTGGTCGATGAACTCAACCTCCAACTCAAGCGTATCTCGGCCCGTCCGCGGCAAGGAAACGCCTCGAACCAGGCGAGCCAGAGGCGGCGCGTCGCCGGTCACCTGCAGCTTGCACGAAGCGGACATGCCGGCGAGGCTGGCGGTCACCATCGCATCGCCGGACCGTGTCGCCACAAGGTTTCCGTGCCGATCCAGGCGGCCGGCTTCCGGCTGGTCGATCGACCACCGCACCAGTCTGGTCACTTCACGGCGCAGCCCTTCGCCGCTGTCGGCAAAGACTCGCAGGGCCAGCCGCTGCGAGACGTCGAGCGTCAACTCGGCTGGTTCGATCGACAGCTTCCCGAGGCCGGGACTGGCGTCGAACGCTGCCGCAATCTCGGTTCCCGTCCGGGCGCGGCCGGAAATGCACACTTCGTCGATCACCGCATGGGCGGGATTCACGCCGCGGGCCCCGCTGCCGATCGTGAAGCGCGGCCGCGAGAACTCCTTGATGAGCATCGCCTGATTGGTCATCGCCACCTGCCGCCCATCGACATACAGAACCAGCTCGCGGCTGGCCATGTTCCACGTCGCCGCGACGTGATGCCACTGTCCGGCTTTCCAGTCAGTGGTACTGGCGCCAATGCTCATTTCCTTGTTCCCTTTGCCGTCCGGCGCGGAGGAATCCTCGCCCCAGACCATCAGGCGGAGATTGTTCGCCCCGTCGATCTGAATCAGCAAACCGAAATTGAAATCCTCGCCAACTTTGAAGAGCTCGCGGCCGGTTCCCACGGTGCCGTCCCAGTCGGGCTTGATCCAGAATTCGACAGTGCCTTCTGCCGGTTTCAGATTGCCGTCGTTCAGAAAGGCGAGCACCGAGCCTTCGCTGAAATGAGCACCGCGGCCAAAGGGGGTGGCAGGCCGCTCGACGCTGGCTTCGTTGACGGACGCCTGCCCGCGGTGACCCGCGAGAGTTTCGTCGAATTTGAGCAGTACGAGCGTATCCTCATCAGCCGCCATGCCGGTTGCTTCAGTTGAACGCAGCACGAAAGAGCCCAGATTGGCCGTCTCGAACGTTTGTCCGCTGGTGCATTTCACTGCGCCGCCTTGCAGGTGCGCCGAGTAAAGACTGCTCTTGGACCAGCCGCCGGACGGCGCCGCGACGCGATAGGCGGCCACGCGGTGCGTGCCGTTGCGTTTGTCGCTGGCAGCCATGAAGCTGGCCGCTGCGCGGAACCCGCCCGGGCCGGTCACGACGATGTCGTCGTCGCCGAGCGTCGCCATCTCAATCGGAGTCGGCGACTGGTAGGCTACCTTGAAGACGTGTTGGCCCAACGGTTCGTACAAATCGCTCGCTTGCAGCCGAGCCTGCGGCGGCTTTGGTTCGCCTTTGGCCGTGTAGTTGTCGAAGTCATAGAGGTACTTCCACCAGTTGTTCTGGCGGCCGTCGTCGTTCGTGCCGACCGTCCGCGGCACATGGGCGAAGTACCACCGCATGTACCCGCGGTGCGCGTCGCCATCGTTCCACGTCTTAGCCGAGACTGGCTGGCGCTGCCCGTCGAGGTGCGGGTAGTCGAGAAAATCGTCGGCCCACGACAGCACCTCGCGCTCGTAGTCGTAGTCGGATTTCGCGTTGGGCGGCCAGTGACAAGTCCCGACGCCGGCAACGCCCCCCGACTGATCGTGGTTGGCGCTGAACCTGTCCCAGTTGCTCGACGGGGCCTTCAGGTTCCAACCGCCGTAGATGCGGTTCATCGTCGCTTCGGTGCGGTGCGAGGTGTTGTGCGCCATCTCGGCAACGGCCCGCTCGTAGTTGAAACCATAAAACGCAAACGGCCGCTGCGTGGGGACCTGCGGATAGACTCCGCCATTGATGAAGAACGACCGCGGGCCGGCCATTGAAGCCTCCCATAGCCCGAAGAAATGGTCGCTAAAGATCCACACCTCATCGACCAGGCCGTCGTCGATCAGCGGAGCCACGTTTTGCTCGCGCATGATTCGCGGATAGTCGGCGCTGCCTGCCTTCTCGCGCCGAATTGGCCGCCGAGCCGCGCCCCTGGCAGAGGATTTCGCGCCGGCGGGCGAATCGCACCAGGTCCCAGACCGTGAGGAAATAGGCTTCGTACTTCAGCTCCTCGATCAACGCGAGCTCGTGCTCTAGCAGCTCGCGGACTTTTGGCGGAATGCCGTTGGGGTAGCGTTTGCGGGCCCCTTTCCAGGCCAGATAGGCGAGGTATTCGGTCGGCGTGAAGCCTTCGGCTGCGAGTTCCTCGGGATACTCATACCGCAGATCGTCGAGCGAGAAAGTGCACTGATCGGCGATTTCCTGAGTGCGGCGGATCGCATCGGGCGCAGCGGCGAAGGCGGCCGCGATCTGATCGATCGGCCGCAAGTGCCGCTGGGCATTGGAAAAGCGGTGCTCGGCGAGGCGATCGACCGTCGTACCCAGGCGCGTCGCGGTGAGCACTTCGTGCAAGGGCTGGCGGGCCGGCGAGTGATAGTGCACATCCCCCGCGGCCACGAGCGGCAAGCCGGTTTGCTTTGACAATGCCGCGAGCCGCGCGAGCTGGGCCGCATCGTCGGGCCCGCGAAAGAGTTCGGCCAGCAGATAACAGCGGCTGGGGAAAATGTCGGCAAAAGGGGCTAGGGGCTGGGGGCTAGGGGCTAGGGCTGGGGCCGGCGCAGGGCGCAGTCAGGACATGGGTGGCGCTTTTGGGTCAGGACATGGGTGGCGCGCTGAGGGGTTGTTAACTCCCAAAGTTCCCCCCTGGGATCCC
>JAKEHX010000366.1 GCA_022614795.1 Planctomycetaceae bacterium
CGGATGATGACCACAACCCCATTAACGCGATGGCTTATTGTACGCGACATTTGGCCGGCAGGTGTTCGTTGCACTTACCAGACTACGGCTTGGGCGCCGCGGGCGCTGCCAGGTCCACATTTTTCAATTGGCCGCCGAAGTGCCGCCCCGTCGAGCTGAATTGAGGAGGATCAGCCTTCCACACTTGCTTGCCGTCGAGTTCCAGGAACAGTCTCAGATTCGAGAATTCGGCCGCCGCCCAATTCCAGGTCGTGCCCGCGTCGGTCTGGCGGGCCTCCACGAGCACGAAGATCTCGGGATCAGTTTCCTGGCAGAACGCGAACATTCCCCCGCCAAGGTACTTGGCTTCGCCCGCGTCCTTGTCGTCGGCGTGATACTGGTACAGCGGTGTCGTAAGCAGCCGCAATTCGTATTTGTCCTGTTCGCGGTTGATCAGGTGGGCGGTGAACCGGCGGGCGAGCTGCCGGAGCTGTCGCTCGCGAGCCGTGCGGCCGGTGGCCGCAGCAGGACTATCGGGCAGCGCTTGCCAGTCGAGGCCGGACGTGTCGCACGCCATGAGCGAGCCGCCGCTCCAGCGGACGGTGAGCGGACCATCCGCGAGCGAGTGCCACTCGTTGTAGAGCTGATGCTGGTTGCCCCGCGGGAACATGAATACGTCGCCGACGGCGGCCGGGCGACCCGAAGGCTCCACGAATAGAAAGACCGATCCGACCGAGCGGGCGCGGGTGGACTGGATGTGATGGAACACCGGCTCGGCGTGCGGCTTAAACGGGTGGTCCGGATCGGCAGTGGGAAACACCTCGCACTCGGCGATGTGTTGCCTGGCCGTTTCGAGCCAATAAGGTCGCTGTTTGGCCGGCGTTTCGGGTTCTACCTGGCCCAGAACAAGCTCCAGCGCAAGAAGAGCGGACAACATGGCTCAGGCTCCGACGGCGTGGTCTGCAAACAGCGGACGCTCAACACCGCGAAGATAAGACATTTTGTCTTAACTGTCAACGTTCTAAAAATCCGACGCCCATTCGCGGAGCGAATGCCAACCCTACATAAACGCGGACGCGACGGCATTCGACAGGTGCGCAAGCCGCCACGGCGCACGGACCCGTTCGGCCAGCGTGAACAGCAGGCAGAAGCCTTGCGTCGCCGGATCGACCCACATCAGATTGCCCGTCGAGCCGGTGTGGCCGAACACCTGCCGCCCGAGCACGTCGCACAGGGCGCCCGGTGTTCCCGGGGCATTGAGTTTCCAGCCCAGGCCCCACGGCTGCGTGCGGCGGATTGGTTCCGGGAGGTCCGGATAGTCGTCGAGCCGGTTGGTCGTCATCTGCCCGACCGTCGCCGGCGCCAGCAGCCGGACGTCGCCGAACTTGCCGCCGCCCAGGAGCAATTGGCAGATGACCGCGAAGTCATCGGGCGTGCTGAACATCGATCCCCACGGCGCGCCCAGCTCGCGCCAGTAGCTGCTGTTCCAGCCAAAGTCGGGGCCGTGCCAATCGGGCGTTTGCACGCGCACCAGGCGCTGCGGCGGCAATCCTTTCGAGCCCAGGCGCGTCGAGCGCAGACCGAGCGGATCGAGAATCTCGCGTTGCACAAAGTCGTGAATCGTGCGGCCGCTCAGCTTCTGAATCAGCTCGGCCACGACGAGCGTCCCCATGCTCTGATAGCTCCAGTTCGTACCTGCCAGAAAGAGCGGCACGGTATCGCGAATCGCAGCGGAGATGAAGGTCGCCAGCGGCGCGTGGGCGGCCCGCAGCTCCTTGTCGTTGGGCAACATGTCCGGCAGGCCCGACGTGTGCGTGAAGAGGTGCTGCACGAGTGTCGCATCCTTGTGGTGCGCCGCAAAATCAGGCAGATAGCGGGCCACGGGATCGCTCAGGTTCAAGAGGCCCCGCTCGACCAGGATCATCGCCCCCATATAGACGACCGGCTTGGTGATCGAAGCCATGAGGAAGATCGCATCGCGCGAGAGCGGGGGAGCGTCCTTCTCCGGGCCCTGGCGGCCGAAATACCGCGGCTCGACGAGCTTGCCATGCCGGCCGACGGCAATCACGCCGCCGGGCACCGGGGCGTCGGGGCCCGTCGTCCACTGGTCGAGCAAGTCGTACGCATGCTCCAAACGGCGAGGATCGAGGCCAATCTCTTCAGGCAGGGCAATGAGCAGAGGCATGGTGGGCGGCTGGTTGATCTAGTGGGGCAGGCTTCTAGCCTGCCATGAAGTGATTCAAGGATGAAGCGCGGTTGGAATCGCGCCGTCAAGATGCGATAGCGCGGCCGCCAGGTCAAGCGCCACCCGGCCTTAGCAATTTGTGCCGTTTCGGAAGCACGACATCAAACGCGCGTAACATTCATGGACAATGTTCACTTTTCTGAACAATCTGTTCAATCGCTCGAAGCTTGGGCGCAAAGAAATCTTGACAATCGCGAGCTTCGGCGCTCAGAACCCAAAGCGCCTGGAATGTTTACAAGTACTGACTATGTAAAGACTTACGATCATGTTGTCAAGAATATGACGCGCCGTTTTTGCGTTTGGTACGGTTTGTGCCAATAATCGTAATCGTGCCGGTTAAGCCGGCGATACACGCTTGGCAACCAAGATGTGCCGCGGGCCGCGCACGATTGCCCGCCCAGCGGCCAAGCACCAAGGAGAACGGCCGTGAAACAGTTTCTTTCCCGCTTATGGCACGAGACGGACGGCGTGCTGTCGTTTGAATGGACGATGCTCACCAGCCTGCTCACGGTTGGCGTCGTATCGGGTGTCGCCGCGGTCCGC
>JAKEHX010000367.1 GCA_022614795.1 Planctomycetaceae bacterium
GAGCACGATCGGTCTCGCGACCGCAACGCTCGCCCTCGCTTGCCACGGAAGATATGCTCTGGTCAGCACTTACGTCCAGAGATCGATGCGTAAGCCCTGGGCGGCAAGGGCCGCATCCCTGATTCTCGCCATTCGGTCATTGGAGACTAGGACCATCCCGCGCTCGACGGCCTGGGACGCTAGCCATAGATCGTTTTCGTCGATACCAAGCGAGTCACCAGTTACCCGATCACACAGTTGTTCGGGCCGGTTCTTTTTGCTTGTCGCGGCGGTTGGCCCATGCGCGCGAAAAAGCTCTGCCCGAATGGCCCCGTAGTAACGAGCCGTGTCTGGCGAAAGGCAGACGACCCACGGAAAGTTGTCTGCGATGAATTGCTCGAATTCGGCGCGCCTGACTGGGTCGGTCGAAACATTCCTCGCGTGACCAAATTCGATTTCACCAAGAGTGATTATGGAAATGAATCCAAAGCGTTCCGGCGGAATCTCGCGGGCGCGCTGCATTACCGTGTCAAGCTCGTTAAAGCGCGCCGACACAGTGTTGCAGTCGAGCAAATAACCGCGTCCACTCATTGCATGTGCATTTCCGCCGCGCTCTTTAACGCATCTCGTACCGACTGGGGCGGCTTGGGTGTATTTAATAGGCGTCCCATCGTTGACTGTTGCCGCTTGGGGGACAAGTATTCGTGAAGAGTCAGGTACATTTCCATGTCCTCAGGAAAGTAGTTCCTGAACTCGAACGGCACCTGACGGCCATAGTGGATATAGTCGTCGTTGAAGTAGTCAAGCAGCAATCTCTCTTGGCGCGGCGTGAGCTGATACGCTCGCAACACGCGCGCGTCTAATCGGCGCAACATTTCATCGGCTTTGCGATACCGATCCTGCGTAAACAGCGCCTCGTCGCCCGCGTGAACCGAGTTGATGTAGTCAGCAACGAGCGCCTCCACATCGCGTCGTAGTTTGTCGTCAATGCGAGGAAGTGGGATAGACTCAATCGTCTCAATGGTGATATGCCTTTTGCCCTCATGGTCCGTGATATACGCATTGGCGAGGGGGCCGTTGATGATCGCCGCGAACAGCGTAACATCGCGAGGATCATGCGGCCAAATCCCGGTCAAGTTCTGGTAAGTGACCAAGCCGGCGCTATCAACAAATGCGGCAATGCGCCACTTGCCGCGTGACCGCGTTACCGCGTTGAGAATGACCTTGGTTTTATCCCATTCATAGTCCCGCGCATTGTTACCCTTGTTTTCGTCGCTAGTATCCAGCCAAGAAATCTTTAGGTGTGGAACAAACGAGTACAATGGGCCAGACTCGGGATCGATTCCCTTTGCGGAGTTTGGAAATTCCTTTTGTCGAATGAGCCTTCTCTTCCACTCTTCGTCGCCAACTGGCTTATTCCATTGGAGCCCACGATGAATGCCGGCACGCATTCCCAGCCGGTCGTTCCTGCGAAGATGTCGCCAGATGGTTTCTAACTCAGGAATGGCGAGTGATTCGGCCGCTTCCGCGCGGGTAAATGACCGCGAATGTTCTGACGTAAAGCGATGATGCCAGTCGAAGTTGCGCCAATCGGTCTCTATTACCTTTTTGTGTTTAACTAGAGCGCGAGTGAGTTGCTTGCTTGCCGGCTGGGTGGCCAGCAACAGAACAGTTTCTTGGTCAGCGAATTCCCATCCCTTGTCCGGCAGGCTGACCAATTCAACGCTCTCAAAGCGCGAGGCGATGCGCTCACGCGCTGCCCTAAAGCTGACGTTATCGATAAACAATCTAGGCAAGACGAACCCAAGCATGCCATCAGGAGAAAGGGAATCGAGGACACGATTGAGAATTGCCAGCGCCCTGTAAACCGCGTGGCCTGGGTATTCCTTTCGCTCGTCCTTATCAAATCTGCCATACGGCGGATTACATAGAACGACATGAGACATCGTCAGTGCCTGTTGAACTTCACCGGACGTAAGAACATCGGCGCGGTCAATCAGCCAGCGGTTGGGATTGGGATAGTCCGAAAGCGCAAGGCACAACTTGCCGATTTCAATTCCAAATGGATCCCGGTCGAAGCCGCGCAAGACCTTCTTGAAGTATCTGTGCCTTTCAAGCGCGGTCATTGATGTTCCGATAATGTCGCGCATCTTGTTCAGGGCCGCCACTAAAAACACGGCGCTTCCGCAGCATGGTTCGACAATAAATCGCCCGGTTGCGGGCAGCGGCTCCAGCGGCATCTTGTCAAGGATGTAGCGCACGATGCTATATGGCGTGCGATGTATGCCAAGGCGTTTCCTCGTGTCTTTGGTTACGAGCGTTCTTGACCAAATCTGGGAGAGCACTTCCACAGAGAGGTGGCGAAAATCCATCGTATCCCAGATTCGATCAAAGACGGCTTGGCGGGTCGATTCATTAAGCAACCTCCCTGGCGATGCGTCGTTGTAATGCTGGGCGACCCTTTCTAGCACCTCTCCCGGCTCCGCACTGTTGGCTAGATTTGTAAACTTGGGATGTCGGCGATCACAAAACACCTTGCCCGTGAGAAGCCAAAATGTCAGTTTGAACAAAACGTCCTCGGGTGCGGTCCTGCCGGTTTCGCTCTTGTAAGCTGCGATACCGGCTCGACACGCAGCAGCCAGTCGCGGTTCCAAGATTCCTGCAATACGGTCTTCAAGCTCGGGTATTAGTCCCGCAAAAAGCGACCTTTGAAAGAAGTAGGACTCGCCCTCACGGAGGTTCTTAGTACGTAAAAACTCAGTTGGCGATAACTTGTCTGCATTATCCGAGACCCAATTGCGGAAATGTTCGGCGCTTAGGGGCGCACTGGCTTCTCGTGCCGCGCTGTCGTCAAGGCCCACGGACCACACGCGAACGTCTTGCTCGCCAACCTCGACGATAAGCGGGGAGCAGAGTGCCCGGTGAGAATTCGCGAGCGCACGACCGCTTTCATCATTCGACGCTGCGATCCCCAGCAACGCTGTCTCGTAATCGACCGGCAAGCGACCGAAACAAGCCGCGTGTATGGTTTGTGAAGGAGCGCCGGGAGCTAGATAGTTACGATACTCGTAGTCTGTCTCCAGCAATTCGCCGCGATAACCGATAGAGCCCAGCGCGGAAGTGACCCTACCGAACAGTTGCCGCTGGCTGTCAGAATTGAAGCGCGCAGTCATCGTGTGCCCTTGCCACGTCCTGAAAATGTCCGTAAAATGACTCGGGTCACGATGGTCATTCCTGCCAATTTGCCGTTGGCTGGGACATTCGTTGGTTAGCAGGGAACGCGCGCTAGGCCGTTTCCTTCAATCCGCCCCTTGTCCTTGATCGGGGGCCTCTCCTGTGTGCCTCTTCCGAGGCCGCGAACTGGTCAGCAGCCTTCAATAGAATCCGTCGCGCCCATCTTGCAAACTCCCCATCCGTGGCAATGGCAGCGGCATTGATTCTCTGCTTTTCATCCACTGAAACCGGGATTCTGAGCATTTCTGCCCGGATCAAACTGGGGTCTTTCTTGGGGCGTGCCATGCCCAAACTATAGCCAACATTTTCCCAAGGTCAAGGCCAATATCCTCTTGACCGTGGCGAATATATGGCTATACTTTGGCCATGAAAACAAAACCCCGCGGCCGTTCGAGCGGTCGCGGGTCACCACAATCCGACGTTTCCGCCAGACCGCATTGGCAAAGTCATTCTAGCGGAAATGTCCCAGCCGGGAATTGCGGGGCGCGGAATGGAATCGGCCTATTTTTGCCGCTCAAACTGCTTGGGGCGGTCCCAGTACGGACTCTTGCATTTGGGGCAAACTGTGGGTTTTTCTGGGCCGCGTGGCAGCCATTGGTGGCCGCAACGGCAGCGACTGGCGCAGCTACACTCACGCACCCTATGATGTGAACAAATGGTACAAGATTTGCACTTGTTGGGATGTGCGCGCGGTCTGCCAATTTGGCGGTCGGCGAGCGCGGCTCCTTGGCAATTTGGTGGTTCGCGAATCGACCCTTGCGAGGGGATTCGATACGTGGTTAACGGCACTCCCCCGTTTTGCAAGCCTTGTCAGCCAGAGCAACTCATCGAGGCGGGAAAACAAGCGGTTGTTGCGAGCGCAGGTGAACGCGAATCGCGAAAGTCCGTTAACCAGGCGCAAGTGCTGAGCGAATTTGGAGTTGTGGCAAGAAACCCGTGAGATGAGGCCGGAAACGCTGTTAACCAGCTCGGCGGCCGAGGAACTGTCAAAATGACGGATTGGAAATCCGTCCTACGTGCAAATATGGCAATTGATGCGCGTGCCAGAATGGATCAGACGTGGGGACGGTTTGAGCAGTGCAGGGGCGAAGTGCAAACGGGGACATTTCCAGAAACCCCCGATTGCTGCGTTTTTGGAAATGTTCGCGCGACAAGGACGCGGCAAAACAGGGCGATTTTGGTGTAGGACATTTCCAAATGGGGCCCAGCGGTGGAAATGTGGGCTAAACCATGGACTGCCTTGGAGTTACATGCGAAAAGAAGGTCGGTTTGCGGGTATAGGCGTGGAAATGTTCGACAGTCCGACGACTCGGTCGTGAAGTCCTGGGTAAGCCCGGCTCGACGGCGGCATAGGCCGTAGCGGAAGTCGCCAGACTTCCGGCTCCCCGAACCGCACTGACTCCGGAACTCTGGCGAGTTCCGCTACGGCCAGTTTCGCTACGGCAAATGTGGATATGGACTACTTCGATCAAATCGGACGCGAGTGGTACGAGCGGGCTGGCGAGCTTGCCCGGTGGGTCATGGCGCACCTGGTGAACCGGACCGACGTCTGGGGCCGGTACACCCGCCGCAAGTCGGATGCGGCCAGCCGGGCGGTCACCGTTCCGTTTCGCGACGAGCGCGGCAAGGTGTTTCTGGATGTCGATTCGCTGACCAAGCACTTCCGTACGCGGCAGCCGTCCGGCCAGCTCGGGGTTCATAGTGCCGGCAGCGATCTGACATCGCGGTGGCTGGCGATCGACATCGACCTGCATGAAGACGACGACAGCTTGTCCGTGTCGAAGGAGGGGAACCTGGCGGCGGCATGCGGCTGGCGGCAAAGTCTGGTCGAGCGAGGCCTCGATCCTTTGCTGCTGGATTCAAATGGCATCGGCGGGTTTCACCTGCTGGTGGTGTTCAGCGAGCCAATGAGCACCGACAGCGTGCATCAGTTCGGCGCACAGCTCGTGGCGGACTACGAGAAGCGCGGGCTGGAGCGAAAGCCCGAGGTGTTTCCGGACAAGCCGACCTGGGACCGCTACGGCGACTGGCTGCGGCTGCCGGGCCGGCATCACACGCGTCCGCATTACACGCGGGTCTGGAACGACGAGCCGTTTGCGGAATCACCCTGGCTGGAAGGGCACGAAGCGATCGACCGAATCCTCGCCACGCGGCCGGCAGCGACGCAGCTGCTTGAGCAGCTCGGCCTTTCCAAGCTGTCCAGGACGGTCTGCCTCGATTTCGACGGCGTGCTCCATTCCTATCGTTCCGGCTGGCGAGGCGCCCAGACGATTCCCGATCCGCCCATCCACGGAACGCGCGAGGCGGTCGCCCGTCTGCGGCAGACCTATCGCGTGGTTGTTTATTCGGCCCGCTGCCGCACGGTCGAAGGCCGCCGGGCGGTTGAAAACTGGCTCCGCACGCACGATATCCAGGTGGACGAAGTTTGCGACTATAAGCCGCCGTCGCTCGTCTACGTCGACGATCGGGCGATCCGCTTTCGCGGCGACTGGGAGCAGACGATTACGGACATTCAGCAGTTTCGGAAGTAAAGCAGCCTTCGCCGGTGGAAAGTCGCAGCCGATTCTTGCTTTTCAGCCAAGCAGGTGGCATGTTGAATCAGGTAGACCGCGCGCTCACGGTTGGGGCAGCGGGGGACACTCCTGGCGACGGAGCGTGGCCACCCTCCTTTCGAAAGCGCCTCCGATGCCTGCGGATTTGAACTCGGAAAGCTCTGCGGACCAGAGCGTGACCGTCGGCCAACTGGCCCAGCGAATCGACGTAGCGCCGCGCGACGTTCTCGATGCGGCCATTGCCGTGGGCGTGCGGCCGTTCTGGCACGAGGGGCAGCAGTTCCGCGATGCCGCTTACCTGCGGACCTACCTGCGGCTGCAGTTCCATTACGATCCCGTGCGGGAAGTGGAATTCAACCTGACGCCTGAACTGGCGGGCCGGCTGGCCGAAGAGCTGAGCGTCACGCCCGAGGAAATGCTGACCGAAAGCGAGGAAGCGCCAGGCAGTTACATGGCTGGCGAGCGGGCTGGCAAGAGCCCACGCAAGTTCGTGGCCAGCCAGTCGCGGCTCCCGGACCAGGCGGCCAGCGGCAAGCGCCGCGAGCAGTCGGGCTAGATCGAATTTCAGGGACATGGGACATGTAGCGGAACTCGCCAGAGTTCCGTCGATGTTCGCCGCCGGAAGTCTGGCGACTTCCGCTACAAATCGCGAAAACATGGGCTAGATCGGACGCGATTCCAGCCGCTCGCGGGCATAGTCGGCCCAGCTGCTTTCGCTATCGGCAGCCAGGTAAGCGCGCCAGTGCAGCACGGCCTCGTCGGAACGGCCGATTTCTACCAGCGTTTGCGCCAAGTTGAACCGGGCATCGGCCAGCCGTGGATCGAGCGCGAGGGCCCGGCGATACGCCCCGATCGCCTCCTCGGGACGATCCAATTCGGCCAGCACGTTGGCCAGATTGTTCCAAGCTCCCGCATGCTGCGGATCGAGGGCCGTCGCCACTTCATACTGGGCCAGCGCACGATCCGGGTCCTCGGCGGCATAGAGGGCATTGGCAAGGTTGAATGCAAGTGTCGGGTGCGGGCCGCGCTTGGCGATTAACTCTCGATAGATGGCAGCCGCTTCTTGAGGCCGGTCTTCCTCGCACTGCACCGCGCGGCGGAAGGCGTCGGCTTCGTTTTCGGTTGCGCAAAAGGCGACCGACTCCGCTGATGCGGCCGGTTCGTCGCGATCGAACTCCAACAGCAACTGGCCCGACGGCTCGGCCAGACGGCCGTCAGACGTCCGCACTACCAAGCGTCGAACATCCTCGTCGAGGCTCAATTCCAAGAGCGGCTGATGGGCATCCGGCAGCCACCTGGCCAGGCGGGCCGTGGCCCGGCGAAGTTTGGCGAGCGAAATGCCTGATTGGACCAGGTCGGCCAGCGTCCGTACCGCCGCGACCTGCTGGAACTCGAAGAGGCCCACGCCCGCGCTGGTATCGACGGGCCTTACCAGACCGGCAGCAATCCAGCGGTCCAGCTTTGGCCGGGGCACATGGAGAGCGTCGGCCATTTGGCTGGCCGTGAATCGCTTGCACACCCCCGCGGCGTCGTCGGCCAGGCCCACCGACCGCAGCCACCGCTCCTCGGGCCAGACCGCCAGCAGGACGCCCTCCTCAGCCAGGCGGTGAGCGCGCGTCAATTGAATCGGCAGCCGGCCGCTCCGCGCGAGCTGCGGACCGCGGCCGCCGACGACCACCAGATCGGTCGCTCGCGTGACCCGCTCAGTCAGCGCACCACCGGTGAGCGCAACGACCCTGGCCGCCTCGGCCCGCGTCATCGACGCAAGCTGACCCACAATGACGACCTGGTGCGGCATGGAAAGACGCTTCGCTGGGGATCGTACTGCAACAGTCGTAGCCGAATTCGCCAGAATTCGGGCTGTCTCCGATTCCCAGAACTCTGGCGAGTTCTGCTACTGGAGCTTGCTGGTCCGAAGATTTTCGCCAATTCCCCGGACCTGTCCAACCGCCCCCCGAATGCCGGTCTTGAAGGCCCCTGCCGCCGCCCGTTCTGCTAGCACTTGTTAGACAGCGTGCTAAGCTAGCAGACCGCCCAATTCCTCGGGGGATTTATGGCCAAACCGCTCGTTTTCCAGTGGCGCGACCGCCAAATCAGCTTCCAAATGGCCAAGGTCGACCGGGCCAGGCTTTACGGCTTCAAGGAGTCGGAGGTCCTCGACGACGCGGGGCAGCGCTGCGACCTGGCGACACTTGCCCAGGACGGCCAGACGGTCGTTGGCCGAGGCGGTGCGGCATTTGGCAACCTGACGGTCGATGGAACGTGGATCGAAAAGGGGCAAATGCGGCCTGTCGATCCGGCCGGCCAGACGATCGAGCCCATCCCGTCGTCGTTTGCCGCGCCGGTGCCGCTTGTGGAAAAAGTGTCGGCCGAAGACTACCTCGACTGTGCAGTGCGGGCCATTTACGTGATGGAAACGGCCGACGACATCTCCGGGCTCCGCGAGGAGCTAGCGCAGCGAACGATCTATCGCTTCCCCTACAGCTTCCGCTGCGGGCTCGAGCCCGATCAGGGATTCTTGCTGGCCAATGCAGAAGGGACCGTGTTTTGCGCCGTCGGAAAGCCCGCCAAGGTCGAGTTCCTCGGCCTGGCCCAGGCCGCTCCGGCGGTGGAAGAAGAGGATGCAAACGGCAGCGAGGAAGAAGCCGACTCGATGGATTTCAGCATGATGTAGCGATTTCGGGTCATGGATCGGCCGTGGAAACCCAACCAGAGTTCCAGGTGAGCCATGGCAGAAATCAACCTGTGCAACAGCGCGGGTCGCGATGCGGTCGTCAAACTCCAGTCGCTGAGCAGCCCCCTGCGCGTGCGATGGCTCGACACCCAGGGCCGCCAGGTGAGCACGGCCCGCGTGATCAAGTCGTCCGTCAACGACGACCTGGATGCGCTCCTGGAGCGGCACGGCGACTTGCGATCGATCGGCGCGGCGATCCGCGACGGCGATCCGGAGATCAACGTTGAAGCCGCGGGCCGCCTGCTCCAGGAAACGTCGCGGGTCTATATCGACCGCTCGCGGAAGATCGTCCACCGCGTGCAGCAGTGGGACGTGATCCGCAATCCCGACGGCACCGAGCGCGAGCGCCGCACCCACGCGGTTCCCGACGCCAACGTCGGCAGCGGCACGGCCCCGCTCAAATGGAGCGGCGTCATGATCCCCAAGCGCGAAGCAATTGCCAAGTTTGTCTTCGTCCAGAAGATGCAACTGGCGCACATCAACGGCCTCACTTACGACTTCCTCTACGGCATGGCGAAGGAACTGGAGGCGAAGGACTGTCTGCTCTTGCTCGGCGCCGGGCCCAAGTCGAACCAGCCGCTCATCCTCCGCCGCAACAGCATGCCCTACCGCGGCTTTTTGGAGGGCCGCACCCGCGGTGACACCTACCGGCTGGTGCTTCATCTGTCGAATCTGGA
>JAKEHX010000035.1 GCA_022614795.1 Planctomycetaceae bacterium
AACGACCCGCTGATTGGGCGGCTGCCCAGGATGCGGCGCTATCCGCAGCTGGCGATGAGCAGCGAGCCGCTGTCGGCTGAGCTGTTGGCCCGGCAGGACGCCGTGCTGATCGTGACCGACCATTCGGCATACGACTTTGCCTGGATCGTCGCCAACTCGCCGCTGGTGGTCGATACGCGCGGCGCGACGAGAAACGTCAAAGTGGGCCGGGAGAAGATCGTGACGGCCTGACGTAAGACAAGCGGGACGCTTGTCCTACGTCAACAGGCTGCCCAGATCGACCTCTATCGGAGCGTCGGACGCGTGCAGCTCCGCGAGCAGGTCGGCAGCCTGGTCGAGCAGCGACTGTTCAACCGACAGTTCGCCGGGCCGGTTCCAGATCGTTTCGTGCACCGCCTGCGAGGTGCTGGAGAATGGCTGCGGCTCGACTACCGGCTTGGGCAGCGGAAGAGCGTGCAGATCGACGTGCTCCTGGCCAGCCGATGCGAAGGCCAGGAAGCTGCTGACGCGCGCCGCCGGCGCGATGTCCTTGGCCATGACCGCGGCGGCGCTCGGCGAGGCTTGCGGCAGTTGGACGATGCGGATCGCGTCGGCCACAACCGTGCCGTTGGCTTTGTTCGTCAATTTGACCGACACCCAGCCGTTATTCACGACCACCTTGCGGAGGAAAGCCCATTTAAAGCCGTCGGCTATAGCCGTCGGTGCGACGCGCTGATTCTTGAGGACCGACATCGCGGTCCCGCTGCCGTTGTAGAAGTGGAACGGAGCGTTGGAGGCATTGGTGCTTGCGGCAGTCCACGTCGCCCAGATGTTGTATTCGCCGTTGGGCAGATTCGTGAAGGTCCAGATGGCGGACTTTCCGCCCGTTCCCTTGGCGGTGGAGTGAATGTCGCTGGCATATCCCTTGCCGGTCGTGCGGGTCCAGCCGGTGGTGAGCTTGCTCCCCGGGTTGCCGTTGTCAACGACTTGCTTGTGCGGGAGCGCACTCACGGTTCCGTCCAGGTTCAGCGTGAACGGGTTTTCGTCGCTGTCGCTATTGGCGAGGGAAATGCTGCCGCCAAACGAGCCTACGGCAGCCGCGTCGAGCTGAAGCACCAGCGTCGCCTGCGCGCCCGGGTCGAGCGTCGTCGCACCGAGGTTGGCGACAATCGAATAGCCCGGCGGCAGCGACGCCGGATCGAGCGCGGTCAGGTCGAGCGCCAGATCCCCGTCGTTGCGGATGGTGATCGTGCGGGTCACGGCCGTGCCGATCGTGGTCGTGCCGAAGTCGAGCGAACCTCCGCTGGCCAGATTCGTGCTCCCCACGAGCACGCTGATTTCGGGCGCCGGGACGACGCCGGTTCCCAGGAGCATGAGGTCAAACGGATTCTCATTGGCATCGTCGCTTCCCACTGCGATGCCGCCCGAATAATTCCCGGTTGCTCCGGGTGCGAAATGGACCGTGAAGGTGGTCGAAGCGCCCGGGGCCAGCGAAGTGCTGCCGAGATTCGAGACCAGCGAGAATCCCTCCGGCAACGTGCCCGGATCGATCAGGCTGAGCGTCAGCAGGGCGCTGCCGTCGTTGACGACGGTGAAGGTCCGGTCGGCGCTTTCGCCGAGGTACACGCTGCCAAAGTCAACCGACTGGCCGTCGGTCATGCCTGTCGTGCCGATGCGCACGGTAATCTCGGGAGTCGGCACGGCCGGCGGAACGGTGCCGGTAATGGTGTATTGGCCCATGTTGCCGTAGGCGCCGGTGCTGCGGGCGACGAGGTAAAACGTCCCCGCGCCGACCGTGTGGATCAGGCTGGCGCCATACGAAGTTGTGGGAGCGGCGCTGGCAATGATGAGGCCCGAGGCGTTGCGGAGCTCCAAAACGGAATCGAGGTTGGGGCCGTATTCATCGACCGCCAGGCTGACGTTGACCGCGCCGCCGGCCGTCGTGAACCGGAAGAAGTCGAGATCGTTGGCCCGCTCGATCACGCCGCTGATGTTGACGCTTGTGCCGGGCACGACCGTTGCCGTGGCGTTGGCATTGCCATGGTCGTCGAATGCGTAGCCAAAGGCATTGTTCGCGCTGGTCAGGATGGCGAGGTCGTCTTGAATGGCGCCGGGGCTGGCGGGCGTGGCCCCGTAATGCCAGGTGCTGCGGGTGACGTAGTAGCCCACGCCCATGATCGGCGCCCAATCCCCCGTGCCCGAATGGTACGATTCGACGAGCGTGCTGCCGCTCCACTTCGCCTGGTGCGCCAGGCCGAACAGGTGCCCCGCTTCGTGGCTGACGGCTTCGGCGGTGTACTTGGGATGGCCGTTGATCAGGGCATTTTCGAACACGTAGCCGACGTTGGGAGCGCCGTTGTAAAAGCCGCCGACGTAGGCCACGCCGCCGGCCGAGCTGCCGAACCAATCGGACCAGTTGCCGCCGATGGCAATGTGCGCGACGACGCGGTCGGCCAGGCTGCCCGGAGCGATGGTCGTCACGTCGATGTTGAACGGGGCATAGTCCTCGGCCACGCGCTGCCAGATTTCGTGGATCGAATTCGCTTCCGCGGTGCTGAAGGAGCTGGCGTTGCCGTCGGTGTCGTAGACGGGCGTGCTCACATTGGAGTAGCTGCCCCAGCTGGCCTGGAAATGGCCGTTGAAATCGAGGTATAGCTTGGCGGTTGCGCCGGGCCGGCTGCTGAGCAACGGGAGGGCCGCTTGCGGCAGCAAGGAGCCGCCATCGCTGGAGCCGGAATCGGGCGCGGGGCCGCTTGGCTGGGGCTGGGCGACGAGACTGCTCAAACCGACGCCGGTGCAGATCGGGCAACTGCACACGCCCGCATGGCTGGAAAGCAGGTTGTCATAGGGCCCAGGAGTAGCCGTGAGCAGGCTGCGCTCTTCGAGGCGTTCGATCGCTGAGCGGCGGAGCTTTTGGCGAGTGCGCATGAAATGTCAGGGGCCACGCGGCCGGTGAGCGGCGTATGACGAAGGGTTGCTGCTGACGAGCGCTTGACGAGACGTGCGTGACGGGCCGAACGGCCTGGACGACTGGGATGGTCGTCATCGCAACCCTACGTCGCCTGCGTAGGGCGTCAAACCGGAGGAGCACCGCGGGCTGGCGCGCGCGATACAGGCGTCATATCCGGCGCCGATCGGTCAGCTTTGCAATGCTGGCCACGTCCATCGGCAGCGAGCGAAGCCGCACACCGGTTGCCTGGAGGATTGCATTGCCGATGGCTGGAGCGATCGCGATGATGGGCGTCTCTCCCGCGCCGGCCGAAGGAAGATCGGGCCGGTTGACGAGCACCGTTTCCAGCTCGGGCAGATCGGCAAACCGCGGCACGCGATAGGCCGAAAAGCTGGCATTGGTAATCTGCCCCTTTTCGTAGGCGATCGCTTCAAACAGGGCGCCCCCCAGGCCCATCATCACCGAGCCTTCCACCTGGCTGGTCAAGTGCTCGGGGTTGACGATCGCCCCGCATTCGAAGGCCGTGACCGCGCGGACAACGCGGAGCTTGCCGCCGGCCTTGGGCACTTCCACTTCGGCACAGGTCGCGACGTAGCTCCCCTTTTCGGAGCTGCCCGCGATGCCAAAGCCGCAGCCCGCGGCGGGCTCGCGCCGGCCCCAGCCGAACTTTTCGGCCGCGGCGACGAGCACCGCCCGCAGCCGAGCGTCGGTCAGGTTCCGCAGACGGAATTCAAGCGGATCAACGCCGGCGACTTTGGCCAGATCATCGATGTGGCACTCGCGGGCAAACGAGTTGGCGGTCGCTGCCAACGCGCGATACGAGCCCTGCCGCAGCGGAGCCCGTGAAGAGTGCGTCGCCGTGCGCTGGTTCGGAATATCGTACAGAGGCCGGATCGACGAACCGCCCGAGTTGTAATTGTGGAAATCCCAGGCGGTCAGCTTGCCTTCCTTGTTCACACCGGCTTGGACCTCGATCACGCCAGCGGGCCGGAAATAGGCCCAGGTGAACTCCTCCTCGCGCGTCCAGACCAGCTTGACGGGCCGACCGGCTGCTTTGGCCAGTCGGGCCGCCTCGGTGGTCGCTTCGTTCGTGTGTTTGCCGCCGTAGGCCGAGCCGGTGTCGGGCACGATCACATGGACCGACTGCTGCAGCAGGCCAAACGCCCGGGCCAGATCGCCCTGGATGCCGAAGGGCCGCTGTGTGCCGGTCCACACCTTCAGCTTGCCGTCCTGCCACTGCGCCACGGCCGCGCGCGGCTCGAGCGGGGCGTGAGCGATGTAGGCGATCGTGTAGGTCGCGGCCAGGCGGTGCACCGCGGCTGCCAGGCCTTCATCGACGTTGCCTTGCGTTCCGCCGCCTCCGCGGCCGCCGCGTCCTCCGCCAGTGCCGCCCGATCGCTTCAGGTCGTCAAACAGCGTCGTGCTCGACGGCTCGTCGGGCGTGGTCCACTCGGTCTTGATCGCTGCGAGTGCCTGCTCGGCCTCTTGCACTGTAGGCGCGGCGACGCCGACAAACTCGCCGTCGCGAACGGCGGTCACGCCAGGTTTGGCCTGGGCAGCCGCCAGATCGACCGACGCGAGTTTGCTATTGAGCGTCGGCGGCCGCAGCACCTTGCCGAATAGCATGCCCGGCAGCTTGATGTCGGAAGCGTAGTGGTGCCGCCCGGTGACAATGGCCGCGCCATCGACCTTGGGGACCGAAGTGCCCGCGACTTTCCACTGGCTCACCGGCGTGGTAGCCAGGTCGGCGACAACTATCTTGGTTAGCTTCTGCCCCTTGGTCAGCTCGCCATACGCGATCGCTCGGCCGCTCGTCGGATCGGAGACTTTGCCGCCCTCCATTTTCAGCGCCGCCCGGTCGGATTTCATTTGCTCGGCCGCCAGATCGACGAGCACTTCGCGGGCCGCCGCCGCCACCCGCCGCAGCCGGGCCGCCATGTCGGGAGTCGTGCGGCTGCCGAATGTTCCGCCGTCGGGAGGGGTCAATTGCGTGTCGGCCATCACGAACTTGATCGACGCGATCGGCAGCCGTAGCTCTTCGGCGACCGCTTGGCTGAGCGAGGTACGGATGTTTTGGCCCACTTCGACTTTTCCGGTATAGACCGTGACCTCGCCCGATTCGGCAATGTGGAGCCAACCACCGATCTCTTGCGGTCCGGACGAGCTGCTGCGGCCCGTGCGGCCGCGCTCTTGCCCCGGGGCTTCGTCGCTCACCAGCAGGCAGACGACGATGCCGCTGCCGACCAGGCGGAAGAAGTCGCGGCGATCGAGCTGGAACTGATATCGCGGCGCTTCCCACAGCTCGTAGCGCTCGAGTTCGACTTCTGACTCGACTTCTGGTTCACGCTCCCGGTCGATGAAGACGTCGCCGTTCATTGCACGCCTCCTTTCGCCTTGGCGGCCTGCTCAACGGCCTGGATGATCCGCTGATACGTCCCGCAGCGGCAAACATTGCCGTTCAAGGCGTGGGCGATTTCCGCTCGCGACGGCTCGGGCGTTTTCGCCAGCAGGGCGACGCCGGCCATAATCATGCCCGGGGTGCAATAGCCGCACTGCATGGCGCCTGCGTCCATAAACGCCTGTTGCAAGGGATGCAGGCGGTGTCCGTCGCCCCCAGCCAGGCCTTCAATC
>JAKEHX010000368.1 GCA_022614795.1 Planctomycetaceae bacterium
GCCGGTAGGAGTTCAGCAGAATCGCCCGCCGGACCATTCCGCCAATGGGGAGTGACCCGTCAATGTACAGCACCAGTCGCCAGCACGCCAGTTGGGGAAGCCTGAAGCCGCACCGTTTTTCGAGTTACGGCGCCTGTTCCGTCCCGGTAATCGGGGTCTCGGCCGCGGGGGTTGGTGCTGGTGCAGGTGACGGGGCCGGAGACGCAGTGGGTGAGGAAGCCGCCGTGCCAGCCGCTGCTGCCGCGGCTGCGGCCGCTGCTTCTTCTTCCTTTTTCCGCCGTTTCTCTTCGTCGGCGGCCTTTTCGGCCTTGGCGGCCAATTCTTCCGCCTGGTTGACGATCAGATCGACCTGTTCCTCGGTCAAGCCGCCCATTTCCATCAGGGCGTCGGGCTCGATCACCGATAGGTCGTCGTACGACAAGTAGCCTTGCTCCACGAGCCTCTGGGCCAGCTCCTCGGTCATCCCTTCAATCTGCGAGAAGCCGGCGACCGCCCGGTCGATCTGCTCCTCCAGCTCTTCGTTGGTCATGATTTCGATGTCCCAGCCGCAGAGCTTGCTGGCCAGGCGCACGTTCTGCCCCTTGCGGCCAATTGCAAGCGACAGTTGGTCCTCGCGCACCAGCACGATCGCCCGGCCAATCATGTCGCACAGCAGGACCTGATCGACTTCCGCCGGCTGAAGGGCCGCGCGAATCAGCGTTTCGGCGTCGTCGTTGTAGCGGACGATATCGATTCGCTCGCCGCCCAGCTCATCGACGATGTTCTTGATCCGGTTGCCGCGGACGCCGACGCAGGCCCCCACGCAATCGACGCGGGCATCAGTCGAGCTGACCGCGACCTTGCTCCGATGGCCCGGCTCGCGGGCGATGGCATTGACTGAAATCACGCCGTCGGCGATTTCGGGAATCTCCTGCTCAAACAGTCGCTGCACGAACTGCGGCCGCGTGCGACTGAGGACGACCTTGACGCGGCTCCCCTGCGGTTTGACCTCGAAGACTACGGCGCGAACGCGCTCGTTGGGATGGTGCGTCTCACCGGGAATCTGTTCGCTGCGCGGGAGGATCGCCTCGATCGTGCCCAGCGAGACAATCGTGGCCCCGCCTTCGTTGCGGGTGATGACGCCATTGACCAGTTGGCCGATCTGCTCGCCGTATTCGCCCAGGAGCGAATCGCGTTCGGCTTCGCGGATTTTCTGGATAATCACCTGCTTGGCGGTTTGGGCCCCAATGCGGCCGCTGATTTCGGCCGAATCCATCGGCGCACCGTTGTGCGTGCCCCCCAGTGCCCCCGTCTCGCGATCGATCGTCACGACGATCTCGGCCAATTCGCCGTAGTGCTTCTTGGCGGCCGTGATGAGCGCCGCTTCGATCGCCTGAAACACGATTTCCTTGTCGATGTTTTTCTCGCGATGGAGTGAATCGACAATTCGCAGCATGTCGGCAGGATTCATGTTCAGGCCCTCAGGCAGGATGCGGGCAAATCAGGGATCGGGAATATGGAAAACCGCGGAAGCGGGTTGCGTTCAGGTTTCAGGTTCCAAGTTTCAGGTTGCAAGTTCATTTAATCATCTTATATCGCCGCGGTGCTTGCACCGCGCGACGGTCTTTCGATCGCTTCAGTTCAATCACTCAAAATCCGGTTCCCTGTCGTCGCATCAAACCAATGAATGTGTCTCGGATCAAGCACGATCTCGGCGGTCGCTCCAGGTTTTGGCTGTGAGTTGTGATCAGTTGGCAATCGTACGGTAACGGTGGTTGTCGTTTGAAGCAGCTGCAAACGGTAGTAAGTCGATTCGCCGAGGCTCTCAACGCTCATCACGGTCCCCAACAGCCCGTCGCCACGACCTTCGCCATCGAGCCGGACGTGTTCCGGCCGGATGCCAACGAGCAGCGGGCCGGATGAGCCCGCAGGCCGCCGCGATTTCAGACTGTCCGGAAGCAACTCTCCTTCAATCAAGTTCATTCCCTGCGGCCCGAAAAACTCGGCGACAAACCGCGTTCTCGGCCGCTCGTATATCTCCGTCGGTGTTCCAACCTGGGCCAGTCGCCCGTGGTCGAGCACCGCGATCCGGTCTCCCATTGCCAAGGCTTCCGCCTGGTCGTGCGTGACGTACATCGTCGGCACTCCCAAGCCCCCTCCCAAGCGCCCGTGCAGGTCCTTCAGCTCCCGCCGCAAGGCGCGCCGCGTCGGCAAGTCGAGGCTGCTCAATGGTTCGTCGAGCAGCAACGCGCGCGGCTCGCGGACGATCGCTCGTCCCAATGCCACGCGCTGCTGCTCGCCCCCCGACAATTGAGACGGCTTGCGGCCAAGCAGATGGTCAATCCGCAAGAGCCGCGCCGTCTTGTCGATTCGTGAGCGCACCTCGCCGCTGACAGGACCGCGCCGCCACAGCGACTGAATCCACCCTCCCGTCGTTTGGGCGTTCAAGGCGAACGCCAGGTTTTGTTCGACCGTCAAATGTCCGTATAGTGCCAGGCTTTGGAACACCAGGGCGATGTTCCGCCGTTGGGGCGGCACACCGGCCAGGTCTCGCCCACCGAGGCAGATCGTCCCCGCCGTCGGCTGCTCAAGCCCCGCCACGAGCCGCAAGAGCGTCGTCTTGCCCGAACCGCTCGGGCCGACGACCACCAGCAGCTCGCCCGGCTGGACTTCCAAATCCAAGCCATCCACGGCTCTTATCGAATCGCCGTAAACCTTTGACACGCCACGGATTACGATGCCGGACATGCCGAGCGTCCAAGCGACGATTCAATAAAAAAACGCGTTCTACCCCTTCGAGCAGCTCGCGCTGAAAATGGCTCGAAATATTTGTCCCGACACGACTTGCGCAATTGCTCGCGAAAGTCTAGGGAAATGTATCGGGGGGCGGTGGGAGTGTCAAGTTGGGCTATTCAGCCATGCCCTTCCGCGGGCCCTTCGTCCTCGTCCTCGTCCTCGTCCTCGTTCTCGGTCTTCCATTCGAGGACGAGGACGACGACGAGTACGAGCACGAGCCAGAACGGGCAGCCCTACCGAGCAAATCTCCCCACCCCCAAAAACTCGATCGGCAAATCCGTCTTCCCCCCCAAGGCCAAATCCGCCAGGGCTTCCCCCAGCACGCTCGTGAATTTGAAGCCGTGGCCGGAGAGGCCGGCGGCAAACAGCGTGTGCTGATCGCGCGGGTCGCGATCGACGATGAATTGCTCGTCGGGTGACATGGTGTAGTAACAGACGCTGTGCCGCTGAAGGGAATTACTCACACCAGGCAAGTGCGCGCGGAGAAATGCTTCGACTCGCCCCAAATCGGCAGGATCGAGTGCCCGCGAATCGTGCAGCGGATCGGCGACCACTTGTCCGCCGCTGTGCTCGGCAACCTTGACGCCCAGATCGTCGATCCGTGGAAAGCCATAGTACACGCCCCCCGGCAGCTCATACAAAAACGTAGGGCAGCCGCTGACTTGATGGTAGGACTTATCATCCGCGCGAAACCAATAGACATGCTTGCGCCGCGGCTGAAGTGAGATTGGCAAATCCGCGAGTAGGGCCGGGGCCCACGGTCCGGCAGTAATGATCAGTTTTGACGCCTGATAGGCCTCGCCCGCCTCGGTCACAACTTCTACGCAACTTCTAATTGATCGTCGCACTACGACGGCCGAGCCAAAACGAAACTCAGCTCCACGTACCTTCGCGGCAGCCAGGTGCGCGAGGACGCACCGCTCGACGCGCAAGTAGCCACCGGCCGCTTCATAGACGCCGGTCATTCCAGCAGGAACGCGAAATCCTGGCCAGCGGCGCTCAACCTCGTCTGGCGACAGCGATTCAACGGCCAGTCCGTGCAGTTGTGCACTTTGAAGCACACCACGGACCACGGCCCCCTCCGGCGGCCCAATCTGCAACAGGCCCACCTGGTGCAGCAGGTCGACGCCGGACTCCTCTTCCAGCTCCCGCCATAGCTCATAGGCTCGCAAGAGCAGCGGCACGTAGTCGGGATGCTCGAAGTAGGCCTGACGGATGATTCGCGTTTCGCCGTGCGAGCTGCCCCGGTCATGCCCGGCGGGAAAGCGATCGAGCCCCAGCACCTTGGCCCCGCGGCGCGCCAAGTGAAACGCCGCCGCGCTCCCCACGCCACCCGTGCCGAGGATGATTGCGTCGTAGGAGTTCATGGAAAATCGATCTGGCGCGATCTAGGGCAAATTCGCCAGCAGAATTACAGATGGAAATCCAATCGATCCGAGCCGCAAGTCGGCCGTAACGATCTGGCATTGTTCGCGTTCGGCGAGCGCGATGTAGAGGCAGTCATAGACACCGATGCGCCATTGCGACGAGATTTCGACGGACCGGCGGAGTAGGGACAGGTAGGAGTGAAGGTCAGGAGCGGTTACCAGTACGTCGGCAACCTTTGCATCCGCTTCCCGCGGCTTGATCAGGCCCCTGCGCTCGGCGCGCGTCAACGCATGGGCGACTTCCACGGGGAAGATGTCCGGGGCAATTAACTCGTGGACATGATTGCGAAAGTCGTCGCGAAGAGCCTGCGCACGTGGCGTATCGATTTCGGGTAGCACCCATTTCACGGCCACGGAAGCGTCCAGAACGAACTTCATTGGTCGCGGGCATCGCGGATGAGCTCAACCGCGATGTCCACCGTTCCAATTCGAGCGCGCAGTTCTTCGCGCATCCTGTCCATCCGCTCGCACGCCTTGCGAACCATCTCGGGATCACGCTGGCTCATCGGCAGCGCCAGCTGTGCGATTACAGCTTCCCAGTCGATCGATTCGGACGTTGGTGTCGCGATACTCATATTGGAATTCTTCATCGAAATCGTGCGATAGTCAATGCAAATCGCAATGTGGCGGTAGGAAATGCGGGCTGTGTCCGTTGGGCTTGTCACAACAAATCCAGTGGATCCACATCCACCACCCACTGTACCCCTTCCATCGGCTCCAGGCTGTCGATCACTTCGCGCACCGCGCGGCGCAGCAAGTCGCCCGCGGGGCTGGCCATGAGCACGTGGTAGCGGAACAATCCGCGAAGCTTGTGAATGGGGCAGGGGGCCGGGCCTAGCAGGCGGTGCTCGATCTTTGCCCCTTCGATGGCCGCTTTCAGCTTGCTTGCCGCCGATTCGATAAACTGTTCTGCCGCGGAGTCGGTCTCGCTGCGGACGATCAGCCGGATCAGCGAGGCGAATGGCGGATAGAGGTGTTCCTTGCGGCTGGGGAGCTCGGCGGCGGCGAAGCGGGCATAGTCGTGCTCGATGGCGGCTTGGATCGCGTAGTGATCGGGCGAGAACGTCTGCACTAGCACGCGGCCCCCCTTGTCGCCGCGGCCCGTGCGGCCGGCGACCTGCGTGACGAGCTGAAAGGTCCGCTCCGCCGCCCGCAGGTCGGCAAAATGCAGCGTCGTGTCGGCATTGATGACGCCGACCAGCGTGACATTGGGAAAATCGAGCCCCTTGGCGATCATCTGCGTGCCGAGCAGGATTTTCACCTCGCCGCTGCGAAAGCGGGCCAGAGCCTCCTCGTGGCTCCCGGGCTTTTGCATCGTGTCGCTGTCCATGCGGAGGGCCACAACTCCCGGAAAGCGGGCCTTGATTTCACTCTCCAAGCGCTCGGTCCCAAAGCCGGCGTAGCGAATGCCGTCGAAGGAACAATCGGGACAACGGACGGGCGACGGCTCCTCGTGGTCGCAGTAGTGGCAGACGACCTTCTCTTCCTTGCGGTGGTGTGTCAGCGACAGGTCGCAGTGCGGGCACTTGGCGACATAGCCGCAGGCCGGGCACTGGATGTGCGTGCTGTAGCCGCGGCGATTGAGGAGCAGGATCACCTGCCCGTCGTCGGCCAGCGCCTCGTCGATGGCCCGGTGGAGCGACCGGCTGACGGCTCCGCGGCTGGCGCGGCTCTGAAACTCGGTCCGCAGGTCGATTGTCGCCACGGCCGGCAAGGGGCGGTCTTCGACGCGGCGCGGCATGTCGATCAGTTTATACGGACGAGCGTCGCGTCGAAGGTCGAAGGTCGAAGGTCGATCGTCAGAGGCTGCTGGTGCTGGCTCTCGACATTCGACATTTGACTTTCGACATTCGACGTTTGCCCTTTGCCACGATTCCAGCGACGGCGTCGCACTGCCCAGCACCAGCGGCACATTCTCGGCCGCTGCACGCTGCCCGGCCACGTCGCGGGCGTGATACCGCGGCTGCTCGCCCTGCTTAAAGGACGCATCGTGCTCTTCGTCAATGACGATCAGCCCCAGCTGTGGCGTCGGAGCGAAGACCGCGCTCCGTGCCCCAACCACGACCTGCACCTGGCCTTGTGCGATTTGCTGCCAATGCCAGTGCCGCTCGGCATCGGACAAGTGCGAGTGGAGCACGGCGACGCGCTCGAATCGCGAGCGAAACCTGGACCTTGTCTGCGGCGTCAAGCTGATTTCAGGCACGAGC
>JAKEHX010000369.1 GCA_022614795.1 Planctomycetaceae bacterium
AAACACGGCGATCTTCTTTCTCAGCGACAACGGTGCCAGCGCCGAAAGCCTGGTGCGCGGCGACGGTCACGAGGCGTCGGCCCCGCCCGGCTCGGCCAAGACGTTCCTCTGCCTGGAAACGGCCGGTGCGAACGTCGCCAATTCGCCGCTGCGGCTGTCGAAGATGTTCGTTCATGAGGGGGGAATCGCGACGCCGCTCGTGGTGCATTGGCCGAAAGGGATCGCGGCCAAGGGCGAGCTGCGCGCCGTGGCGAGCCATGTGATCGATCTGCCCCCCACCGTGCTCGAGCTGGCGGGAGGGACATGGCCCAGCGAGTGGAAAGGTGAAAAGGTCCCGCCGCCGCAGGGGAAGAGCCTCGTATCCGCGCTGGCCAGGGACGTGCCCATCGAGCGCGACGCGCTGTGGTGGCTACATCAGGGCAACCGGGCGATCCGCGCAGGGGACTGGAAGCTGGTCGCCGTCAAGGACGGCCCGTGGGAGCTGTATGACCTGGCCAATGACCGCAGTGAATCCCACAATCTGGCTGCGTCGCACGCGGCCAAGGTGCGCGAACTGGCCGATCGCTGGGACGCCCTGGCTGCCCAGTTCGCCAAAGATGCCAGTAGCGGGGCAGCCCCCCAGCAGCAGCCGGCAAAGAAAAAGAAGGCCAAGGCGAAGCAGTAAGGGCGCTGGCGAGCGGGAGGCGTAAGCCTCCCGATGGGACGGCGGCGCCACTGCGACGCATCGGGGTGCTCACGCACACTGCTCGCCCGGCCAGTAACGCCCGCGCCGATTCTAGCGGGCATGCTCGACCTGCCGGTTCTCTCGCTCGGGCAAGGTTTTGTGGCCCGCTCTTGGCCTGCTAGCCGAAAAGCGACTAGCAGGACGTGCGCGAAATAGGCCCGCTTGTAGGACGGATTTTCAATCCGTCGTCCTTGCCGGGCGCCGATGGAGCGGCGAACTACCTCTTGTGCTCTGCGCTCCATCCATGAAACCGCTCGCCAGTCAGCCAGCTGAACTGCTGGTCATCGACAACGATCCGCTCACGCTCATGGGCACGGCTGCCGTGCTCGATTTGGCCGGCTACGTTTGCCACTGTGCCCGCGACCGCCAGGCCGCTCTGAAGACCGCCCAATCCATCGCCCTGGACCTGGTGATCTGCGACGTCAACCTTGGCGGCGACAGCGGGCTGGATCTGTCCCGTCAATTGCGGGCGCTCCCCGGCATGCAGGATGTGCCGGTGATGTTCGTTTCCTCATCGCAATTGCCCGATATCGTCCGCCGCTCGCACGAGGCGGGGGCCGCGTATTATCTCCGCAAGCCGTTCGACCCCGACGTGCTTGTCGAATTGGTCGGCAAAGCCCTCTGGCTGCCGCACATTGTGCAGTCGCGCCTGGCGATGCATGAGCCGGCCCCTCAGCCCGTTCGGCCGCCCAATCGTTTGCGCTCCACGGTCGAAGCGCTAAGCGGGATTCGGATGCCGCTGGCGTAGGGTGCTCGTTGCTTGGGTGCCACGTCCCACGCCCAGCGTGGGCGTGCCGGGTGCCACGTCGTGCAGGGTGCCACGTCCCACGCTTGCGTGGGCGTGCTCCACGTTCTTCCTTGCTAGCTTCAAGACGACAGCATCGCCGCCAGCGTGCGACAGCATTGCATCAGGCGCCGACAATCTGACGGATTCTCCACAGGCACCCCCCTCTCGGTGCGAAGTATCTTCGTTCCATAAGCCATTGTGCGGCAAGGGGTTACATTTCCGGCGTACGCCTGGGGGCTTCTCAGCTGTCGCGCAGGGCGGGTAGAATCCGGCATCATGAAGATCTCCAACCGCTAGCGACGGAGTCGCCGCGATGAGGACCTCTCTTCTGGAACGTTCGGACGCACGCAAATCTGCCAGCATGACCCCCGAAGCCCTTGGCCGCCTAGTCGATCCTGCCTTCTACGGCGACCTGCTAATCTCCCATCGCCGTATGGAGCGGCTCGTCTATCCCGAGCACCGCCTGCGGGGCCTGCGCGATCTGGACACCGGGGAAGTGTTCCTGATCGAAGAGCGCCGGCTGTTTGACGCTCGCCGCTGATCTCTGCCTGTTCTCCAGAGTTCGCTCAAGAAACCGAACTCGACAAATCTGGCAAAATCCCCATAATCCGCTCCCGCCAGTGAAAGTGGACCCGCGGCTCGAACCGATGCACTGACTGGACGTGCCGAAGGTTCTTCGCGGTAATCCTGGCAAGACGGGCAATTCTTGACGCCACAGAGTTGCCGCTTGCCCAGGCACTGAAGCCTCAAGCAAGTCCGTAGCGGAATTCGCCAGAATTCCGACTATGCCACGAAATCGTCGGAACTCTGGTGAGTTCCTCTACATGTCGCCTGCGCAGCCCGCTGTCAGAGATACAGCACCCTAATGCCGGCGGATATGGATGCCCGCCGCACGAAAGGACAAGCCGTGGCCCTGATTCACCCCACAGCGATCGTCGATTCGCGGGCCGAGCTTGGGCGGGACGTTACCGTCGGTCCGCAATGCATGGTTGAGGCCGATGCCATCATCGGCGAAGGCTGCACGCTGGCCGCCCGGGCGATCGTCAAGGCCCGCACCTGGCTGGGCACGAACAACGAGATCGGCGAGGGGGCCGTGATCGGCGGCCGGGCCCAGCATGTTCAGGTTCACGAGCCCGGCGGCACGCTGACCATCGGCAGCGGCAACCGCATTCGCGAAAACGTCACGATCCATCGCGGGTGGTCGAATGACGCCACCACGATCATCGGCGACAATTGCTTCCTCATGGTCAATGCCCACGTTGGCCACGACTGCCGCATCGGCAACAGCTGCATCCTGGTCAACAACTGCATGATCGGCGGCCACGTCCACATCGAGGACCGGGCGTACATTTCGGGCGGAGTCGCGGTCCATCAGTTTTGCCGCGTCGGCCGCCTGGCAATGATCGGCGGCCTGGCCAAAGTCGTTCAGGACGTGCCGCCTTTCGTGATCGTCGAAGGGGGCGGCACGACCGAGATTGTGGGCCTCAACAAGGTGGGCCTGCGGCGCAACGGCTACACCGCGGACGAGATTCTTCAGCTCAAAGAAGCCTATCGCATCATCTACCGCCAGGGGCTCCGCTGGAACGAAGTGCTCGAAATCCTGGCCCGCGATTTCAGCACTGGTCCTGCCGCCGCATTCCACGAGTTTCTGAAATCTGGCAAGCGGGGCTTCGTGCAGGAGCGCCGCATCTCGCGCAAGGCGACGCTCAAGATCGTCGCTCCGACTGACGAGCAGGACGCCGACGCCCAGCGCGACGCGGCATAACCGGGCGAATCGGGTGCCACGTCCCACGCTTGCGTGGGCGTGAGTTAGGTAGCGGAATTCGCCAGAATTCCGGCGAAGGCCGCGGCAAAGCGAACTCTGGCGAGTCCGGCTACTCCCTCGTCTCCTTTTGGGTCGCCTTGGCAGCCAGGCGATATCCACCAAGGCGCAGCGTGCCCAGCGTTAGTAGCACCCAAGCTGTCTGCGTAAGATTCATCGACCAAAAGATGGGACTCGCCTTGCTGGATACTCGGCCGAGTCGATGGGCAATTGGAATCTCGATAGCCGTCCCCGCGGCAATGAGGAACATGCCGATCAGTGTTAAAGCGAGCGCAAATCGACGCAGGAGCGGGGCGATCAAGATCGGCAAGAGGCCGAACACGTTGAGCACGACCATCCCCACGTAAAAGATAATCATCTCGCCGGCTGAGCCAGTTGCCGCAGTGGGCCGAATCTCGATCAGCCATCGCATGGCGCCCAAGAGTATTGCGATGGTCACCGTGACCACCAGGACTTCACGAATGCCAAATTGTTGGTCCGCTCCCTGCACGACCGGCGAAATATCGCTCACGTGACGCAATCGAACGCCCCTTCTCGACGTCAAGAGCCAAAGCGGACCTGCCACCAAGAGACAGAGCGTTACGCCCGCCAGCGACAGGACGGCAGGCAGCAGGAGCCTTCGGAGGCTCACGTCACCGGCTACCAGTTGGGGGAATAGCAGGGTCATCACAACGGTTGCCATTCCGGCGAGCACCTGGACCAGCCGCACGGCCAGGCGAGGCGTTCCCAGCACGGCCCAAAACCCGCACAGCGCAAACGGGACCGATAGCGTGCCATACATCATGCCGAGACTGATGGCGTCGCCCATGCGCAACATTTGCGCGACCTGGCGCGGCAGAGCGGACGTCAGCACGGCCAGTGCGAGCACGCCCAGCGCAATGAGGATTCGCTGCATTGTGCGCTGGCTGATCATCAGCATCCGCTCACCTCCGATCGGCTTCCACAACTGCTCCGAAACTACTTGCTCGTCGAGGCACGCGCCGCCAGGCGATATCCGCCGAGCCGCACGATGCCCAGTACCAGCAGCACCCAGGCGGCGATCGTTTGCGCCGCCAAGAGCAACCACATCAATTTCGGTGGCAAAAGCGTCATGCATCACCACCGATCCGCTTTGTTCACCGCGCGGT
>JAKEHX010000370.1 GCA_022614795.1 Planctomycetaceae bacterium
GGCGCACTCGCGACGATTTGTCCAACACCGGTATGCCGATTTATTGCAAATCCCCACAGGCTAAGCAGTTGCGTCCACAAATCGATGCGTAAGCCCTGCGGTTGGACATGATTTGCAGCATGTCTTCGTCTTTGTCAGTAAACAGGGCCACAACCGCCTTGTGATGGTCAATCCATACGCCTGCATTCATCGTCATGGGTCTCACCCTTTTTTGTTACAGCTCGCGCGTGATGCCGCTGTTCGTAGTGCCGCTGGCTCGGAGCGACTCTGTCCCGCTGTCGCTCCGGGTGTTCGACGAGACCATCACGCCGTCAATTGGGGGAGGACGAGGCGAAATCCCACCAGCAAGACCAGAGCGCCTCCAATGGCGATCAAAAGGCTGCGAACGTCAAACCCGGTCACGCTTCCATAGCCCAACAACTGCGCGCCGATGAAGCCGCCGACGACGGCGCCCGCGACGCCCAGCAAAATCGTCAGGACGATTCCGCCCGAGTCGGGCCCCGGCATGACGTACTTCGCGACAACGCCCGCAATCAGTCCAAACACAATCCATGACAGGATTCCCATTGCAACCTCCAAAACAAGTTTGAGGAAAGTTCCACTCCGCCAGTCGACCCAGGCAACGATGCCCGCATCGCGGGAGTGCATGTCGTCTAACAAAGCACTTCGATACTCAATCGAAACAGGACGCTTCAGGGCCTGCCCTGGAGCACTCCAGTGCGCGCTCCGCGCAGATTCGTTCCCACACCTCCATGCGATTCACTGGAACATCGGCATCGACCTCGAACCCCAGCTTCACCTTCCCGTTGCCGATTTCCAGCACGATGACCTTGAGCAGGTGATCAGCGCCTTCCCCCGTGCCCACCACCACCGCTTCCCGACTCTTCCGTGACAAGACCAACATGACCAGACCTCCTGATTGAGTGACGAATCGCGCGGGTTGCTATCCGGTGTCCGCCGCCGCGCCTGCCGGCAGGACGACCTCTTGTCCCGTATCATTCGCCCAGCGATCCAGTTCCCCTTCGCGTCCGGCTTCCGCTGCCCCGTTCTGAGCCAGCAGGAAGACTTGCACCATCGCACCTGTGGTAAAGGCATGCACGACGGTTCCCGTGGCTGTTTCGACTTCCGCGGCCGCTTCGCGCACTTCCCGTCCGGTGATTCTTTTGATCTCCAGCCGCAACGATTCGGAGTTGTTTGAGAAGAGCTGGCGGTGAAATTCCTGCACCCGGGCGGCGCCTGTCGGGCTCCTGGCCAGGGCCATTTCGGCCGGCGTCAGGGCCTCGTGCAAGGTGACGACCAGGGTGTCCTCGCTGAGGACCACGGTCACCGCGGTGGGCGCGTGACCCGTCCTTTGCTGCTGTAGTGCGCTGGCGATGTCGGCGATCTGCTGCGCGACGGTCAATGGAGCTTTTTCCATTTGCGTGACTCCTGGCATGAGCAACCGTGCCGAACCGGCAAGCGCATAAAAAAACCGACGTGGAGGATCACCCGAAGGCGATCCTCCACGTCGGTTTACTCTTGAACGAGCCCTCTGGCCGCGCCAGATTGCTCTTATCTAGTCATCCGACAATCTATCCCATCGTTGGGTAGAGTTGCGGCTCACCATCACCGCCACTCCGCCAACCCGAGTGATTATACATCCGGCCAGAGCCGTGCACAGGGCAGTGTTGTGAATTAGCGGCATTTGGAGTCGAATGGCGGGTATTGCCCGCGTATTCTCCATTCCAAACCGACTAATTCAAGGATGCGGACCAGGCAGCTTTCAACGGACAGACTCGACATCGGCATGAAGACACAGGGAGAGATTGAAGCTGCCATTTGCGAAGGGATGGCGCGATTCGAGCAGGAATTCATGGGCCGGGGGCCCAAGGACATCCGCGCCCATCTGATTGGCGACCTGCTCGTCGTCCGATTGCAAGGCGTATTGACCGCCGCCGAGCAGCACCTGGTGAAGACGCTTCAGCCGGAAAAGGGACGGGATCTGCTCAAGCAGGTCAGGAATCAGCTCATTGAAACAGCGCGGCCGGTCTTGGAAGCGCTGGTACAGGACGTCACGGGCAGCAAAGTGCTCAGCCTGCACCACGACATCAGCACCACCTCCGGTGAAGAGGTCGTGCTTTTCACCCTGGTAGAAGCGCCGCAGTATCGCCAGATCAAAAGAAAGTAAACCATTGCTGCCGGCGCGCGGATCATTTCGCCCTGCATGCAGTCGTCGCAATCGTCGGAGTGCAAGATCACGGGCCGTCCCGTGCCAAATGAAGTGCGCGCTTTCGAACGCAGGAATCAGCGATCGGGAGCCCGGCATTGGCGCAGTCGCGAACGCTGATTTCTTGCGTCCAAATTGGCTGGGAATGTGCGTAAGGGTGCCAAGCGGCTAGGCGGGCCGCTCAAGCACGACTATCGGAAGGCCGCGTGAAGCGGCTTCTCCCTCACGAGGGCTGAAGCGGGGCGCAAGCGATAAACGCAAATACGGCCCAGAAGTGGCAAACGCTGCCGGCGATGACGAACAGGTGCCAGACGGCATGAAAATGAAATCGCCTATGGTCGAGCACCAGAAATATGGTGCCGGCGGTATAGCACAGTCCACCCACCAAAATCCAAAGCGAGACGCCCAAGGGGACTAAATCCAGGAAGGCCCAAGCAGGAACAATCGGCAGCCACCCGAGCAACACGTAGGACCAGATCGCCACGGACTCAACCCGGTGCCAGAATAGCAACTTGGAAACAAAGCCAATCAAGGCAGCCGCCCACATCACGAGGAGAAACAGCCACCACCAGCCGACACGCAAGTACTCCAAGGCAAAGGGGGTGAATGTTCCGACGATCAGCAGATAAATGCAGCCTTGATCCAGAGTTCTGAAGGCTTGCCGCCAAGCAGGCCGCGTCACGGCGTGCGACAACGTGGAAGCCGCATACACCGTGACCAGGGCCGTGGCAAAAACAGCGCACCCAGACAGACGCCACCAATCGGGCTGCTCCAGCACACGGATGAGCAGGATCAAGCTGCCGGCAAGACTCAGGACCAGGCCGATTCCATGCGTCACGCTGTTGACGATTTCTTCCGCGCGTGAACGTGATATAGCATCCATTACATCAGCCGCAACGAGGAAGAGCTCGCATGAAGCGGCACAAATTGGAGTTGATGTTCACTTTCTGTGGGCGACGAGGGACTCGAACCCCCGACCCCCTCGGTGTAAACGAGGTGCTCTAACCAACTGAGCTAGTCGCCCGGCAGAGCTATTTGACCATGATGGACGGGAGGTTGTCGAGGTTCGGGGGCTAGGAGTAGGGGCTAGGGCTGGGGGCTAGGGCTAGGGTGATAGGAGACAGGGAACAGGAGACAGAGATAACCCGGCCCTCACTCCAGCCCTAGCCCCTCGTCCTACCGCTCGCCTTTCCATTCGGCCAGAAACTGCTCCAAGAATCGTTCCATGTACTGCTGGCGCTGGGCCGCCAGCCGTTTGCCCGTGCGGGTATTCATTCGCTCGGCCAGCAAAAGCAGCTTTTCGTAGAAGTGGTTGATGGTCGTTCCCCCGCCTCGTTTATAGGCATCGAACGATGCGTGCGGCTGCGGCGCGATGGCCGGGTCGTGCATCGGCTGGCCCTTGTGTCCGCCATAGGCGAACGTCCGGGCGATGCCGATCGCGCCGAGTGCGTCGAGCCGATCGGCGTCCTGCACGACCTGCCCTTCCAGCGTCGCCATCGGCGTGGGGACGCCCGCCCCTTTGAACGACAGTCCGGCAATGATCTGGCAGACGTGGTTGATGAGGGCGGCGTCGGCCCCTTGCCTCTCCAGCCACTCGCGGGCCGCCCGCGGGCCGGCGGTATGGTCGCCTCCGGCGAATTTCCAATCGGCCACGTCGTGCAGCAACGCGGCCAATTCGACGACCGCGAGGTCCGCTCCTTCTTCGCGGCCAATCGTCAGCGCGGTCAGCCGGACGCGCTCGATGTGGAACCAGTCGTGGCCGGAGCTGTCGCCGGATAAGAGCCCCCGGACGTGAGCTGCGGTTTCTTGTATGATCTCGTGCATTGCAAGTCAAAAACGTAGGGTGCATGAGCCAACCGACCCGACTGGTGTGTTTCGCACGCGGGCCGCGGTTGGCGAAATGCACCATCACTGGCTCGCGTGCTCACACACCCTACCCCACACCAAGGCTCCCACCATGGCCAAAAAGAAACGGAAAAACAAGGACGGCAAACGCAACAAGCGAATCATCCTCCGCACCGGCGAAGCCCTCGTCGAGGCCGAGCCCGCCTGGTCGGCTGCCGAGCCGGAGGTGGTCGTCGGCGAACTGGACGGCCCGGTCGGCTACGCGATTGCCAACCTGATCGGCAACCAGGCCAAGGGACACACCAAGGTCTTTGCAATTCTCAATAGCGACGTGCAGGTTCGCCCGGCCACGCTGATGGTCAGCAAGGTGACCGTCAAGAGCAACAAGTACACAAACATCCTGATGGGAACGGTCCAGGCCGCGATCGCCCATGGAGTGCTCGATGCGGTGCGTGCCGGCGATATTCCCAAGCGGAAGGTGAACGACCTGGGAATCATCGTTTCGGTCTGGCTCGATCCGAGCATCCTGGATGCCGAAAACGTCGATTACAACATCCTGTTTCAGACCAACCGCGAAGCGACCTCCAAAGCAATCCACAAGGCGATGGCCGACGAGCCGTCGATCGAGTGGCTGCTGGAGAACCAGAACCAGGTACCGCACTATTTCCACCAGCTGGCGCTGGAGGGAAAGCTTGAGTAACGAGACGGCCGGGCAAAACGGAGTCGGGAGGCGTTGGGAATGTGCAAAGCACGCGGTACTTCAGTACTCAGTATTCAGTACTCAGTACTCAGTACTTAGTACTCAGTACTGAATCAGTATCATGTACCTCGTAGTATTTCTGATCTCCAACTCCCCGCCCCCTTCTTTGCGGCCACCCAGCCCGAACTCTGGCGAGTTCGGCTACTTTGCAGCCCTTCCAGCCCGCCTGGCAATTCGCATGGCACATTCCGCCTGGGCGCGTCATAATTGAGGGTTAGCCAGCCGCCGAACCGTGTTTCTGGCGGCGAGCTACGCTTGCTTGACTCAATACGTCGCCCGTTTTGGGAGTCATTGTCATGTTTCGCTCGATCGCCCCCCTGCTGACATTGTCAGTTTTCGCGGCCGCTCTGGCGGTCGCTTCTCCCGCCCGGGCCGACAACGAAGGCCAGGCCGACCTGGACAAGGCCGCGGAATTGAAACTCTCGGCCGAGACCCACGCCGAGCTCGAAAAGGTCGTCGAGCTGGCAGAAAGCGCCCTCAAGAAGGGGCTCGACAAGGATCAGACGGCATTCGCCAAAGAGATGCTGGCGGCGACGCTGTTTCAGAACGCCAATCGGCGGACCGAGTCGATCTTTGGCCAGTCGCCCCCCAGCAGCCAGTGGCCGCGACTAAGGCAGATTGCCCTGCGGGACCTCGAAAAGGCCAAGATTCACGATCCCAAGCTCCCCGACATCTATCTCCTCGAAGCCAAACTCCAGGCGCTCCCCGCCGGCGATGAGAAGGCGGCCCAGGCGGCGATCGATCAAGCGGTCAAGCTACTCACAGCGGCTGACCAGGTGAAGCAGTTGTCGAAGGCCCTGGTCCTGCGGGCCGCGATGTCGGACGACAAGGACAAGCAGCTTGCCGACTTCGATGCCGCGGTGAAGGCCGATCCCGAGAATTCCGACGCCTGGCAGGGCCGGGCGCTCATCTACCTGGAGCGCGGTGAAAGCGAGAAGGCGATTGCCGACCTCGAGAAGCTCGTCGAGAAAGAGGCCAACAATCCAGCTGCGATCGGGGCCTTGGCCGAAGCCCTGACGAACATGAAGAAGTACGACGAGGCCCTGAAATATTGCGGCAAGGTCATTGAACTGGCCCCGCGCTCGACCTTGGGCTACAGCCTCCGGGCCCGCGTCCACATCCTCAAGGACGATTTGAAGGCGGGACTGTCGGACCTGAACGAAGCCGTGAAGATCAATCCCAACGACCTGCCGTCGCTCCTGATGCGCAGCCGGCTCAACGCCGCCGAGGGAAAACACGACGAAGCCAGGGCCGATATCGAGAAGGTGCTGCGCCTGGCGCCCGACCTTCCGCAAGCGATCCTGATGCGGAGCGTGCTCGCCGCGCAGAAGGATAAGTACGGCGAAGCGATCGCCGACGTGCAGATTCTATTGCAGACCGATCCGACCAACGTGGAGTATCGCCTCCAGCTGGCGACCTACATGGTGGGGGACAAGCGGCCGCGCAAGGCGATCGACGTCTTGACCTCGATCATCGAGGGAATGGGGGACAAGCTCGACGACGAACAGAAGGAGACCAAGTCCGACGCGCTGCGGGCCCGCGGCGACGCCCTGCTCAGCGTGGGCAAACATGCCGACGCGATCAAGGACTACGACGAGGCCCTCAAGCTGGACCCCGAAAACACGGGCGTGCTCAATAACCTGGCCTGGGTGCTGGCCACCTCGCCCGACGACGGCGTCCGCAATGCCGAGCGGTCGATCGAGCTGGGCACGAAGGCCTGCGAGCTGACCAAGTTCGAGAAGCCGCACATCCTCAGCACGCTGGCCAGCGGTTACGCGGAGAAAGGGGACTGGGAGACGGCCGTCAAGTGGTCGAACAAGGCGGTCGAGCTGGGGGGCAAGGAGGACGTGGGCGACCAGCTCAAGAAGGAGCTGGAGAGCTACAAGGAGAAGAAGCCCTGGCGCGAGAAGCAGGAGATCGAAGAGAACACCAAGCCGCTGGGGGCCAAGCCGAACGAGCTGGAAACGTAGTTGTCCGCACTCGCATGACCCGCGACTCCGCCCTGGCCTTGATGCACGAGTACACGGCGTCGCTTTCGCTTCGCCGGCACATGCTGGCGGTCGAGGCGGCGATGCGGGCCTATGCCCGCAAGTGGGGCGAGGACGAAGAGAAATACGGCATCGTCGGCCTGTTGCACGACTTCGACTACGAGCGGTGGCCCGATCCGCCGAACCATCCGCTGAAGGGCGCGGCCATCTTGAAGGAGCGCGGGTATCCGGATGACGTGATCTACGCCATCAAGTCGCATGCCGATTACCTGACCGATTGCCCCCGCATGAGCCGGCTCGACAAGACCCTGTATGCCTGCGACGAGCTGGCGGGCTTCATCACGGCCTGTGCGATGGTCCGGCCCGAGCGGCTGGCGGGGATGCAGGCCAGCAGCGTGAAGAAGAAGCTCAAGGCCAAGGGTTTTGCCGCGAGCATCAACCGCGACGACATCACCCGCGGCGCGGCGGACCTGGGGGTCGATCTGGACGAGCACATCCAGTTCGTGATCGACGCAATGGCGGCCGAGGCGGAGGAGCTGGGACTGAAGGCGACCGCCTAAGGCTCCGTTCTAAGGCTTCTTGAGCACCTGGCTGATGTGCGCACATTTGCCTTGATATCCCATCACCCCGCGAGCCAGTTCACCCTGGATGGAGAGCTTGTAGGTCTTGCCCGCCTCGAACGCCAGCGGGTAGTCGCGAATCTCGCCGCCGTTCCACCAGAGCATGAACTCTTCTTCTGTGCCGACGATGCGACCGCGGCAGCCATCGATCCATACCGGATGCACGCTCGATCCCTCGGCAGTTGAGTGCCCCAGGTGCTCGTTGGCGTTTATTACGCGAAAGTTCAGGCGCGTCTCGTCGGCGGGTTCAGGTCCACCTGGCGCGGATCCGCAGCCCGCGAGCGCTTGAATCGCAACCATGCAGGCGATGGCTCGCACGATTGGGCTCCTGCGGCAAGTGGATGGCTCACACGGCCTGCGCGACGATTGTCGGCCGGCGCTTGATTCGCCGACGAATCAGCCAGACGAACGGGCCCAGAATCAGGGCGAGCACTGCCAGCCACGGCGCTAAGCCGACGATGACCAGGACCCAGCTTTCTGCGCATTGCCTGAGCAGATCGAGCGATTGCCAAAAGGTCTGGGCAATGCGGCCGGCAAAAGTCGCTTCCGGCGGGCGGAAGTCGCGGCGCTCGAAGGCGCTGATTTCGATCGTCGTCATCGCCACGCGGTCGGTCAGATACCGCAGTCGGCCCTGCATGCGCTCGACCTCTTCGCGGACACGGGCCAGCTCCGCTTCCATCGCGATCACGTCCTTAATCTCGTCGCTCCGCTTGGCGACCAGCTCCAGCAGGCGGGCTTCAAGCTGTTGCTTGTTCTTGAGGCGGGCTTCCAGATCGACGAATTCCTCGCTCACATCGGCGGCCTGCACCTCCCGCTGCTCGGCGACTCCCAGCTTTCCCGCCTCCTCCATGAAGCGGTCGAATTGCGGCACAGGAATCCGCACCGTCCAGCGGCCCCCGCGCTGCGCGCCGTAAGGACGATCCTCGCGGAACTGGGCCACGTAGCCGCCGGAGGACTTGATCAACTCGCTGATTTTCTTTTCCGCAACGCCAAAATCGTCCACATGCAGGGCGAGCGTTCCGCGGTAAATGATCTTGCGGACAGCCTCGCGTGGACCGCCGGCCTCCTGGTCCTTCGCCTGAATCACGGCGGTTTCGACGGCGGGGAAGTCGGACGGCCGTGACTGCGGAGCTGCGCCGCAGCCGGCGATCCCCACGAGCACGAGCAGCGGGAGCGCGGAATCGCTCATGGCGAAGCTCCTGAAGAACAAACCGCGGAGAACAAGCCGCTGGGTATTCGATCTCTCACTACGATCCTGCGGCGTTGCCACTTATTCCCCAAGGCAGCCGTTTGCGCAGGTGAAGCTGGGATCAATCGAGCGCCGTTGCCAATTCCGCTGCGGTCGCGTACCGATCTTCCGACCGCTTTGCCAGGCAGCGGCGGCAAACTGAGATCAACTTGCCAGGCACCTCCTTGGTCTCGGCAGGAAAAACCACGGGTGTGCCGGCGACGACCTGCGCGACCGTATCGCGGACGCTGCGTCCCCGGTGCGGCGGCTGGCCGAAGAGCAGGTAGAACAGCACCGCTCCAAGTCCCCACACATCGGTGCGCGGCGAAATCGGACCCCAACACGGATCGACTTGCTCGGGCGCCATGAACGCCGGCGTCCCGGCCAATAGTGCCGCCGGCGCTTCGTCGGCCAAACGAACGGCCAGTCCGAAGTCGGCGATGCGAATTTGGCCAAGCTCATCGAGCAGCAAATTTGCCGGCTTGAGGTCGCAGTGAATGACCCCGTTGTCGTGGGCGGCTTGCACGATCCTAGCGGCCTGGGCGATCCAGGCCGCCGCCTCCTGGGCTGAGATCGTGCGCCGCCGGGCAACGTCGTGGAGATTGCCGCCTTCGATCATGTCCATCACCAGGAACCAGCCGCCGCCGGGCGTGCGGCCGATCCCCAGTATGCCGACGATGCCAGGGTGGTCAAGCGCGGCGACCGTGCGGGCCTCGCGCAGAAACCGCTCGACGACGGATGGCTCACCAGCGAGGGCCTTGCGCAAAAACTTCACCGCGACGAGCCGCCCCGTGCTGCGCTCCAAGCTTCGATAGACCTTTCCCGTCGAGCCAGCGCCGATTTGCTGCTGGAGGATGTAATCGTGCCAGGAGACGTCGGCGTCAGTGACGGGAAGTGAAGGCGCTGGGAGTAAGCGAGGCTCAGCGGGAGGGCGAGGCTCTTGTCCTCGGGATACGCGCCGAGCCGCTGGCGTCTTAATGGATTTCGCTTCCGCTCGCGACGCCGACCGGGTGGTCAAGATTTTCCGCGCCGCCTCGACCCACCGCCGCACCGTCCGATCGGTGCAGCCGAGGCGCACGGCAATCTCGCGCTGCTCGTAACCTTGCAGCACCAGCTCGACGACCTCTCGACCGCGATGTGGCAGCTTTGCAAGAATTGCCTCCAGCTCCTCCACCGCGATCGCCGCCTGGTCCGGCGTTGGCTCTTTGCCGGCCACATGCCGCCAGACACTGCCGTCGCTCGTGGCACGTTCGCGGGCCGTACTGCGCCGCCTGGCCTTGTGGCGCGCGCCTTGGTGGTAAAGCTTGTGCAGCGTGACTTCAACCAGCAGCCGCCACAGATCGCCGCTCTGGCCGACTGCGAATCGTCCCTGCCGCGCCGCGACAAAGAAGCTGCGATAGGCCGACTGCACGATGTCTTCGGGATCGACCCGCACCGCCAGGCGGACCGCCAATCGGCTGCGGGCCAGCCGCGTCAGCCGCTCGACGTAGCGGGCAAAGACCTCATCCGCGGCCCGCTCGTCGCCGGTCTGAACTCGCCGCAGGAGTTCTGCGGAGGCATAACCGCTTTGATCAATTCTCTGGCTCATCGCACAAGTCTAGGCGCCAGCATGAGTTAAGGAATACGCGAATTGGCTGTCCGGTGTGGAGGCCCAATCCGCATTCACTCCATGGATCGACATACCTAGTGCTGCGAGGTTCCACCATGGCCCACGTTGTGACCAGTCCCTGCTTCGGCTGCAAATACACCGATTGCGTCGTGGTTTGCCCCGTTGAGGCCTTCCGCGAGGGGGAGCAGATGCTCTACATCGAGCCCGATGTTTGCATCGACTGCGGCGCCTGCGAACCAGAATGTCCCGTTTCGGCGATCTACTACGAGGATGACGTCCCCGAGGATCAGCGTCCGTTTATCGCACTGAACGCCGAAATGTCGAAGGCCTGCCCTCCGATCTACCAGAAGCGCGAGCCGCTCGCCGGCCGCCCGGATTAAGTAGCTCCCGTGAGCTCCAGTGCCTTTCTCGCCCTTGCCCGGTGACATACAATTGTGCATTCATCGCCCAGCGCGCCATGCTCCTCGCTCCCGCACGGACGTATGTCACTCGACCTCTTCCACCCCCTGATCCGCCAGTGGTTTGACGGCCGCTTCGGCGAGCCCACCCAGCCGCAGCGCGAGGGATGGCCGCACATCGCCGCCAGCCGGCACAC
>JAKEHX010000371.1 GCA_022614795.1 Planctomycetaceae bacterium
ATGCTCGCGGCGATCGATTCGGCTCAGCACTCCGTCGCCTTGCAGACCTACATCTTCGACAACGACCCCGTCGGGCGGCAGTTTGCCGATGCGCTCGGCCGGGCCCACGAGCGCGGCTGCCTCGTCCGCGTGCTGATCGACGACGTCGGCGCCCGCTACACCTGGCCGTCGATCAAGCACACGCTCCGCAAGCACGGCGTTTCCCTTGCCGCCTTCAATCCCACGCTGATCCCCGGAAAATTTCACTACACGAACCTGCGCAACCACCGCAAGATCATGGTGGTCGACGGGCAGCTCGGGTTCACCGGCGGAATGAACATCCGCCAGGGACACTTGTGCGAACAGGGAGCAAAACATCCCGTAGAGGACCTGCACTTTCAAATTGATGGCCCGGTCGTCGCGCACCTCCGTGACACATTTGCCGAAGACTGGGCCTTCTCGACCGGCGAGCTCCTGGATGGGCCGGCGTGGAACTCCCCGCTCCGCCCCTGCGGCCAGTCGCTCTGCCGCGGTATCGCCGACGGCCCCGACATCGAGCACGACAAGATCCGACTCACAATGCTCGGGGCGATCGGCTGCGCCCGGCAGTCGGTCGAAATCGTCACGCCCTATTTCCTGCCCGAACAGCCGATGATCACCGCCCTGAACGTGGCGGCGATGCGGGGTGTTGCGGTGCACATCATCCTGCCCGAGTGCGGCAATCTGGCCCTCGTCCAATGGGCCTGCACCGCGCAGCTCTGGCAAGTGCTCCAGCGCGGCTGCCGCGTCTGGCTTTCGCCAACTCCTTTCGACCACACCAAGCTGATGGTCGTCGATGGGACCTGGAGCTTTTTCGGCTCGGCCAACTGGGACGCCCGCAGCCTGCGGCTGAATTTTGAGTTCAACGTGGAATGCTACGACCGCGAATTCGCCGGCCAGCTGGCCGCCATCATTCACGGCAAACGAGCCCGGTCGCGCGAGACGTCGCTGGAAGAAGTCGATGGCCGACCGCTCTGGCGGCGCCTCCGCGACGGCGTCTGCCGCTTGGCGCTGCCGTATTTGTAGTCTGTCCGTTCTTCCCAATCCGCAATCGATGCTACCCGCCAAAGTTGTCGCACAATTGACAAAAGCCGGACTGCCCATGGATGGCGAGTGTCCGTTCATTCCGGCACTCGTGGAAAACAAAAGAGGCGAGTCGATGGTATTGAAGCAAGCCGTCTTGTACGGGCCCAAGAAGGGAAAACGCGGATACGTGGATACCTTCGGTCGCATTTGGATTCGCGATCGTGCTCATGGCGACTTGCCAGACCACTGGGATGTACAGGAAGATGGAGGAAGGGACTATTTCAGGGTGAACGTGCACGGCAAGCTGATTTCGACCGGAAATCCAGACGATGAATAACGTGAGGTATGCGTCATGCAGAAGCGTCGAGAGGTTAATCCACCCAGTCGCGCGATGACCGAGGACGTTGGCCAGTTGGCCTGCGGATCGTCGGAGGACTGGGAGGTGTCGATCAACCAAACGCTGGGTGCTCGTCCGCATTACGCCCTGGAGTTGGACGGTCCCCGCGAGTACATCCGGTTCCGCCTGATCAATCGGCAGACCGTAGGGCTCATTCATGACTACCTCAGTCGAGTTGCAGGTGTGGCCAACGTCAGTGATGACGGGTCCCTCGTGATTGGTGCAACCGGGCAATCACAGGTTCTCCTTGCGTGGGATGATGAATTTGCCGACCGCTGCTTCCTGATTGTCGGTCATGGCTCGAATACCTTGGTGCGAATCACGTTTCTCGAGCGCGACGTCCAAGCAATCCGCGAGGCGCTTAGCCAAGCGCTTTCAGACATGGCTACGTAAAAGGCGCTCACCAGCACCAGTGCTAGCTGCCCGGCCGCGCCAAAACCGATCTTCAGTCGCGGCCCTCGATTTGTTACTTTCCGCCCATCCAGCAACCCGGACGGGCTGCCGCCGCTAGCACCTCCTGACGCGAAAGTCATGCGCATGGACCGCGAACAACTTCGCCAATCGCTCATCAACTTGATCGAACAGGAAACCTGGGAGCGCCCCGACCAGTTCGACGACGGCGTAAAAATCCGCGAAGGGCTCAAGCTCGATTCCGTGGACCTCTTGAGCGTGATGCTCAAGGCCGAATCGCAACTCGGCGTGAGCCTCGACAGCCGCGATTTCGACAAAATCACGACGGTCGGCGATCTACTCAACACGATCCAGCGGAAGATGGCCGCCCGGGCGACCGGCAAGGCGGCGTAGCACCTCCCGTAGCAGAACTCGCCAGAGTTCGGGATTGCCTGAAGTCTGGCGACTTCAGCTACGTTTGTTTCGACAAGGATGTCGCTGTGTTTCCGATGGAGCCTTCTCCCGATCTGACGGCAGCGGTCGTTGCTGCGGCTGCGGCTGCGTATCGATTGAGCGAAATCGGGCCGCTGCGAAAAATGCCCCCCGCCTATCCGGGCGTCGAACTCTCGGGCCACTTTCTCAAACACGCCGACGAACAAACGATCGTCGCGCTGGCGGCCATCCAGCGGGCCACCCAGCAGCATAACATCGATCCGCGCGACCTTGCCGGCTGGGGAATCATCGCCGCGCCGCGCTACATCGGCCGGCTGACCGGCGCCAACGTGCTTTACAAGTTTCCTCGCGGCGGCACCAGCGCTGTCGCACCGCACATTGTTGCCCAGTGCTCGCTGCACAGCGTCTCCGGTGCGGCCAGCATCGCGCTGGGCATGCACGGACCGAACGTCGGCGTTGGCGGCGGCGAGTGGGCGATCGCCGACGGCATGATGGCCGCGCTGTCGCTCTTCGAAACGGTCCGCGTTCCGGGAGTCTGGTTGCTCCTCAGTGAATTCGACAGCGAACCCGTTCCCGACGAGGAAGGCCGGCCTTTGAACGATCCAACCTGCCATGCCGTCGCCCTCGCACTCATGCCCGGTGCGGCTGGCAATTCGCAACTCACCTTGCGGCCCGGAACGCACAGCAAGTCGCTGCGGGCCAGCTGCCCCCAGCCCACGGTCGCCGAAATCGCCGGCTGCATCGACGCGGCCGAGCGCGGTCTGCCGGCCCGCTGGGCCTGCTGGCTCCCCTGGGGAGGCCGCGTCGAGCTGCAC
>JAKEHX010000372.1 GCA_022614795.1 Planctomycetaceae bacterium
GCAGCGACACGCTCGGCAACACGTCGGCCACCAGGTCGACACTGGCCTCGCCAATAAACGCGGCCTGGTCCTCGTCGAATTCCTCGAGCAGCGTGGGCGGCGTGGTGCCCAACGGCGTCGTGACAACTTCGTTGGTCAGCGAGTAGTGATTGGCATACAGGCCGGCCTTGCCTTCCGCGCCGATGCGCAGGCCCTGCATGAGACCGACCCAGATGTCGCCGCCCGTTTGAAAACCGGCCAGATCGTTATCGGCATCCACCGTGTAATCGAGCGCCGCCAACGGGCCCGTCGGATCATTAGGAAGCGTCTCAGAGCCCTGACTGCTGAATTCGAACTCTTCGTTCAACTTGGTGTAGCGGAAACCGCCCAACAGCGTGCCCGAAATGCGCGGCGACCAACCGACCCAATACCGCCGATAGCTGATCTCCGCCGTTTGCAACGTCGATTCGATGGAAATACTGTGCTCCGAGGCGCGTTCGGTTTCCGGCATCGGACCGCCCGGGGCAGTTACCGTCACCGGGTTTGTCCCGAATTCCGAAAACAGCGAAAACAGGTCGGGGTCGTTCTGATCGACGAACGTCGCGGAATCCTCGAAGCTGTAAATACCCATGTATCCGAACTCGAGCACCGACAGCGGGCAAATGTCGTAGCGACCGACGATGCGGAAGCCCGGCTCCCAGTCGTATTCGAGATCGCTGCTGGAGAGCACGACGGGACCGCCCACATCCTCGACGGTGAAATCAATTTCCTCGCCGAATGTTTCATCGCGCTCCAAATACACGGCCTCGGCGCGCACGTCGAAGTAATGCGGACCGCGCTGATCGATGAGGTATCCCTCGGTGCCGACGTCGTTCATCAGGTCGTAACCAACCGGCGGAGTCGTGCCGCCGTAGCCCATCGGCATCGGGCCCGTGAAACCATGATGCGGCTCGCGCCCACCAAAAACTCCGTGCGCGCCAATGCCAGGACCAGCGTCGTAGCAACCCGAGGGCCCGACGATCTGGCCGCTCGTGTCGTGCGGATAGACCATGCGGTAACTTCCGGGCGGCGCTTGTCCGGGCGCCGCGAGCGGACAGGCGGTCATCGCCGTCACGGTTGTGATGCAAGCTATGAGCCGCGCAAGTGATCGTGCTGGCGATCCAATACGCATCGGTCTTTCCCCCAAAGTCGATTTCGGATTGCGGATTGCGGATTGGGCACGCTGTCACTCCGAGGTCTTCCGAGGAGTCCGGCCAGATTCCTCGGAGGACCTCGGAATGACAATTAATCAAATCCGCAATCCGCAATTGCTCCTTAGCCTCCGCTCGGAACAAACTATCGGACCGTTATCCGCGGAAAAGCCAGAGCTTTCGGCATATGCCGAATACCTTTCCCAAGGTGCCCAGCTTCGTGCCGTCTACGCGAATTCTCACGCGAATCATGACATCCGGGTCCGCCCAAATCGCCGCAAACTCCCGTCTGCAAACAATTTGACGGCTTTTCCGGGCGCGATTAGGATAGGAAGATTGGAACGACCGCAACGATAGCATCGTCCAAACCGGTCGTGGCGGGAAACTAGGGCCATTGCCGTTCGTACCGTGCGCGGGGGCGGTTTGAAAACCGATTGTAGCTGGCCTCTGTGAGGCCGGCTTGCCATCATCCGCCGGGGTCACAGACCCCAGCTACAAGTTTTCCAAAACCGCCGCGGCTAAACACCAGGGGATCAACAACATTCTATGGACACGCACCCACGGTCGTTGATCGGAACCGACGTCGTGGCGCCGTCCTTAGTGGGGCAGTAGCTGGAGTTTTCTGAGAAGGGGATTCTTTCGTGAAGAGACGCAATCGAGCGAATCGTCGCCGCGGCTGGACATCGCGCCCGGCGTTACCGAACCTGTTTGCCACTCGCGACCCGCGCAAGCGGCGAGCGTTTTCATTCGAGCAATTGGAGCAGCGCCTGGCGTTCTCGATTGCGCCGCTTGAGCTGCAGACGACCAGCATTTCGAGCGACACGGCCGAAGGCGCCGCCGCCATCTTGCTGCGCGAATTGCAATGGGCCGCCATGCAATCCGGCAACACGACTCCTGTCCAGCTCACAACGATGGCATTGCCCACCGACCCCTATTTCCCCGATCCAAACAATCCCGGGCAAATGGGCCAGTGGCACTTGCTCAATATTGGTCAGGAAGTCGGCAATCCCGATTTTCAACACATCTACGGTCTCGCGGGCGAAGACATCAACGTCGTGGGGGCCTGGAACTTGGGTTACACGGGCCAGGGAATTCTCGTCGGCGTCATCGACGACGGCACGCAACTCTCGCATCCCGATTTGATCGGCAACCTTGATCCCCTGCTCCGCTTCAATGCCAAAGACGGCACCGACAACGCGGGTCCGGAGACCTTGCTCGAGCCGTCGCACGGCACCGCGACCGCGGGCTTGATCGGCGCCACCTGGAGCCTGGAGACGATCGGTACCAACAGCGGCAACGGCGACAACGGCGAAGGCGGAACCACGATTGTGACCTCCGGCGGCGGCGTCGGCGTGGCCCCGGAAGTCACCCTGGTGCCGATCCTCATGCTCGGCCCCGGGCCCTCGATTTTCGACAGCACCATCGGCCGTGTCGCGGCCTCATTCCGCTATGCGTTAATGCAAGGGCTGGACATCACAAACAACAGTTGGGGACCCGCCACGGAGCGCACGATTTCGCCAATCACCGAAGCCGAGCTGCAAGCCTTGCGCGACTCCGTGATCTTCGGGCGCGACGGCCTGGGCATGATCAATGTTTTTGCCTCGGGCAACAGCGGCGGACCTAACCAGGCGACCGGATTCGAGGACGTAGGCAGCTACGATAGCGCCGCCTACAACCCGTTTGTCAACTCGCGCTACACGATCGCCGTTACCGGCGTCGATCACGACGGCGGATATAACAATGCCGACGGCACGATCACGACTTACCCGGAAGCCGGGCCAAGCGTCCTCGTCGCCGCGCCGACTGGCTCCAACGCCGCCCAAAACGTTGCCGATGACAACGGGCAAGGCAGCGGCATCTGGACGACCGACTTAGTCGGCAACTTCGGCTATAACGCCGCAGCCGATCCGATCACCGGCATCGATGACGACCGCGACTTCCTGGCCGATCCAGATTACACGTCGCGCTTCAACGGAACGTCTGCCTCGGCGCCGCTGGTTTCCGGAGTCGTCGCGCTGATGCTCGACGCCAATCCGAATCTCACGTATCGCGACGTGCAGGAAATCCTCGTCCGCAGCGCACGGCAGAACGCGCAGTTCGAAGTCCCCGCCATCGGCGGCGGAACGGAGGCGGCATACAGCACGTGGCAAACGAACCACATGCTCCCGTTCCGCGATCCGGATTCGTGGAACCTGGGTGTATTTCCACTTGAGGCGCTGTATGACCCCCTCGCCGATCCGACCCATAGAGATTTTCCATACACGGGCACCGGATTCGCCTTTGCCTCTCCGAGTGAAGGTAACGATTTCGCTCGGCAAGACGGGCACTATGAGTTGCAGCCAGCCGAGTTCACGAACGGCGCTGGCTACACCGTGAGCCAAGGGTACGGCGCTTACGGCGAACTTATCGGCTACGGACACGGCACCGTCGATGCCGAATTGGCGGTCATCATGGCTAGGGATTGGCACACGCTGAATCAAGACATTCCGCCGGCTACCGAGAAAACATTCACTACGTTCATTAACCCCGTCGGCGGCGTCTTTAGATTCCCGGCGGCAGAAGAGGGCAATGACGATACTTTAAATCTTCTCGTTCCTGGCGGCATCGGTGGCGAATCTGGCTTCATAGATTTCTGGAACGAGTATGTCGCCGATCCTCCAGCTCCGTTCGACCCGGCCACCCCCCCCCCAGAATGGCCCGATAATACTCGCGGGTTTTCGTACCTAGACTTCACGGTCCCCGTTAGTCAGCAGATCAACGTAGAATGGGCCGAAGTCAAAGTCAGCATCAGTGGCCCGGCACAAGATGTCAACTACCTCAAGATCAATCTCACGTCGCCGAGTGGGATGCAATCCGAGTTAAACCACTATTACCAGGATCTGGATTTCATTCCGAACAGGCTGCAAGATCTTTCCGAGCCTGCCACAGGTTGGGCTATTGGCTTTCCCGACGGCCTTACTACCGGCGACAGCTTCGTCTGGACGTTTTCCTCGAACCGCAGTTGGGGCGAAAGCACCAATACCGCCGTGATCATTGATCCGCTCACCGGCGAACCGGTGGCTGGTCCAGGCTTTGGCGCAAATCCACTACCAATCTTCCGCGACTGGGAGCTGCATTTCGAGAACTGGTCCAACAGTGCATTTACGATCGATGGTATTGAAGTCGTCTGGCACGGCAAACCGATCGCCGGCGGACAGCTCGATCAGAACTGGCTTGCGGATGGCTGGAATGTGCCTGTCGGCCAGCGCATTCAAGGCTTCGTGGGCATTGATACGAACAACGACGACGAGTTCAGCGGCATCGACGCGGCCGTGAACAACGAGTGGAACGATCGCTACATCCAAACGTTCTTCGGCAATCCAGCTGCTCCCCGCCAAAGCAACATGCACCGCCGGTTGTTGGACGACTTCATCGACAACAATTTCAACGGTGTTTACGACGCGGGCGACGTCCGGCTGCAAGAACCCTACGCGGCCAACGCCCTTGTCGAGGCCTTTGAGTTTACGGTCGATGGCGGCGGCAACGACGTCGTCGTCGCCCAGCCCATTGCCCAATTCCTGACTGGCGCCGACGGCAACTACTACTTCGATCTGTTGCCTGGGAATTACTACATTCGCGTCACGGATCGAAACACCAATCCGCTCTCCCCGATCGAAGACACCAACACGCCGGCCGGCTTCCTGCAACACTATAAGGAAGAGTGGCGGATCACCGAAGATTGGTTCTACGCGCCCGATCACGATGTACCGACGGCCGACGGTGCGCCCGGCGAAATCTTCTTCGACAACGTCACGAAGGCCCCCGTGGCCTTCCAGTTTGATGCCGCCCAGCCGCGGATCCCAATGGCGGTCAAGGACATCAACTTCCTGCTCAAGCAGACCAATACGCCGGCGAACAACGTCGTCGTTTCCGGCTCCGTGATCGCCGACATCAACGGCAACGCGCAGCTCGACTTCTTCGACAGCCCCGCCGGCAGCATGCGCGTCTACCACGATTCGGTCCGCAACGGACAGTTCGATCCGGGCGAGCAATTCGTGATGTCGAATTCCGACGGCACTTATTCGATCACGCTGCCCGCCTCGGCGGCTGGCACGTTTGTGGTTGGCGTCGATCTGCTGCCCGGCTGGGCACCGAGCCAAACCGGCGGCGACCAGATTTTCCTGTTCGCCGGTCCGGGCGACGTCATTGCGAATCAGGACTTCTTCCTCAACCCGCCCGACGATCCCACGGGTACCGGGCTGGGGAACATCAGCGGCTTTGTCTTCAACGACCTCGACGCCGACGGCATTCGCGACGCGGGCGAACCCGGACTTGTCGGCGTGCAAGTGTTCATCGACGCCGGCGCTTTGAACGGCATGTTCGATGCCGGCGAAGTCTCCGTGCTCACCGGCTCGAACGGCGGCTATTTCATTTCCAACTTGGGCGCCGGCACGTATCAGGTCGATGTCCAGATCGACGACGAAGGCACCCCCGCGGCGCTATACCAAATGACCGCGCCGGCGGCCGGGTTCCGCGTCGTCACGCTCGCCGCTGGCGAAACGCGCTCCGGCGTGGCCTTCGGCCTCGATAGCCTCGCCGACCGCGATTGGGGCGACTTGCCCGATACCTTCGACACGACCGCCGGCGCCGGCGGCGGCAGCCACCTGGTCGTGCCGCACTTCCGCCTCGGCAACACGGTCGACGGCGAAGTGGATGGCCAGCCCTCGGCCGACGCGCTCGGCGATCAGAATGCAACCGACACCGACGACGGCGTCGTCATCCTCGGCGACGGCATGCTGCATCCCACGACCAACACGCTGGAAGTCACCGTGTTCGGTGTCGGCGGCCAGCTCACTGGTTGGATCGACTGGAACAACAACGGCACCTTCGAGACGAGCGAACGCCTCGTTTGGACCGATGCCACCACCAACGCAGTACTGGGAGACGAAGCCGACATCGGCCCCGGCACGCACAAGCTGCGAATCGGCACTCCGGGCGCAATTCCGACTGGCTTGCTCGGCGCTCGCTTCCGCTGGGGCGAGGTGGGTCTCGACCTCGCCACGCAGTCGTTCATCGGCGAAGTGGAAGACTACTTCCTGCCTTCCTCGGCGGTCGTCGTCGCGCCGTCGCTGCCCGGCGATTACAACAACGACGGCAGCGTCAACGCGGCCGACTACGTGTTGTATCGCAAGCTCCTCGGCACCGGCGCATCGATGCCCAACAGCACGAATCCGGGTGGTCCTGTCGTAGCGGCCGATTGGCCTTTGTGGAAAGAAAACTACGGCAACACCGATGGTGGTGGCGGAGGCGGGGCTGCCAGCGCCCCGACCGATAATCCACCGGCGGCGCCCGTGACCCCCGCGGCACTCGTGACAACCGGTCCGACGCAGCCTGTCATTGACCGGGCGCTGCCGACGAGCCCAACCGCACCGGTGATCGAATCACCGGCCGCAATCAGCTCCCCGGTTGTTGAGTCAACACTGACGTTCTCGCCACTGTTCGCGGGCTTCGGATTCGAGAGCGATTCGTCGGCGTTGATTGAGTCGACGGCCGACGCCGTGTTTGCCGATGCCGACGCAAGCCAGGCCGAACAGTCCGATTCCGATATTCTGTTGCTCCTCGATCAGGCCCTGGCCGACCTGGACGAAGCCGACCAGGATGGACCGCTCGCCGACCGCACATACGACGAAGACGAAGGCTATGGCGACCTCGCCCTTGCGGC